>NZ_JBFRDK010000170.1:0-13028 GCF_052113545.1 Paenibacillus sp. TAF43_2 | reverse complement strand
CGACATGTCCCGCAACGCTAACGATTCCGTAAGCTCCAATAGCCAAAGCAGGAAGTGTAGCACTGTCGTCCCCGCTGTATACTTTAAATCCTGCAGGAGCACCACTAATAATTTGAGTTAATTGATCTGTTGAAGCACAATCTTTTGTCGCCACAACATTGTCGATTTGTGCTAAGCGAAGCGTCGTTTCGACAGAGATGTTGACTCCCGTACGACCTTCCACATTATACAAAAGAATAGGCAATTTTGTTGCTCCAGCAATAGCCTTAAAGTGCTGATAAAGTCCTTCTTGACTAGGACGGTTATAATATGGAGCAACAAGCAAAATGCCATCAACGCCTGCTGCTTCTGCGTCTTTTGTCAGATGGATGGAATGGGCTGTGTTGTTGCTGCCCGTACCAGCAATGATTTTGCAACGACCATTCGCATGCTTAACAGCAAATCGGAACAGTTCCAGTTTTTCTTCATCGGAGAGCGTCGGTGATTCGCCAGTCGTGCCTGAAACGACAAGACTATCGCTTTGCTGCTCCTCAATCAAATAATCAATTAATTTTGCTGTCGTTTCCCAATCAATATGACCGTCCGCATCAAATGGGGTTACCATTGCGGTAATTAGTCTTCCAAATTCCATCTGAATTCCTCCCAAAAAAGTTGCTCTATCGATGTAGCTCGAACTTCGCGTGCAGAGAACGAAGTGCCTCTACCATATCCGCTTCACGAACGAGCACCCATATCGTAGTATTAGAATCAGCCGATTGCATGATTGAAATGCCCTGCTCCGTCAGCGCTTCCACGATACGCGCCATAACGCCTGGCTCTCCATTCATACCACCGCCGATGACGGATACTTTAGCACAGCCTTTAATAGCTGAAGGTGCAAAACCGCTTTCCTTCAGTACATCAACTGCACGTTTAGCATCATGATCAAATACGGTATAAACTGCACCGCTTGGCGTTACATTAATAAAATCAACACTAATATGATGTTTAGCCATAGATTGAAACACTTGCAGCTGCACATCATTTCGGCCTTCAATAGCCTTTACTGATATTTGAGTAATCCCTGCTGCATGGGCAATTCCTGTAACATGACGATCCTTAACCGCCAGCTCAGCCTTAAGCTCAGCTGAATCAGTTACTAATGTGCCTGTTTCACTTGAGAAAGTAGAACGAACACGGAGCGGTATACGAGCCTGCTGAGCAATCTCAACGGCACGAGGATGAATAACCTTAGCTCCTTGCCTTGCCATGTTGCATATTTCAGCATAGCTTACGACAGGAAGCGGTTTCGCCTCCTCGACTAATCTAGGGTCCGCCGTTAAAATCCCGTTAACATCCGTATAAATATCGACCATTTCAGCGCGCAGCGCAGCACCTAATGCTGTAGCTGAAGTATCGCTTCCGCCGCGGCCAAGTGTTGTCGTATCTCCTAATGCTGTGCTTCCTTGAAAACCTGTTACGATTACAACGGTTCCTTCACGTAAATGATGAAGCACCTTATCTGGCCGAATCTCTTTGATTCGGGCTTGCCCATACTGCTCGTCAGTAATCATGCCCGCCTGTCCTCCGGTTAGGACAACGGAAGGAATGCCGCTCGCAATGAGCAAGCTGCATAAAGCGGCTGCGGAAATAATTTCTCCGCAGCCTAGCAGCATATCTCGCTCACGCGCTGGCAGCCTGTCGCCATTATCACGTATAACCTGAAGCAAGGTATCCGTTGCGTAAGGATCGCCCTTACGCCCCATAGCAGATACGACTACGACTACAGCAAGGCCACTGCTGCGTTCTCTGGTAATATGACTAATTACGTGTTCTCTGGCATGATCGGTAGAAAGAGAGGTGCCCCCGAATTTTTGAATCAGGATGCGCATATTATAATCCTCCATGATCGATCCAGGGAAGAAGCAAGCTTTACTACCTTTTACTTAATACATTAACCTCTTGCGATATGTTCAGCGATTTGAACAGCATTCCATGCTGCTCCTTTGAGCAGGTTATCGGAGACGATCCACATATTAAGTCCGCGATCCGAACCAAGATCACGTCTCAAGCGACCAACAAATACATCCGGCTTACCGGCAGCATCAGTCGCAAGCGGGTATTGCTGATTAGCAGGATCATCAACGAGCGTAACGCCCGGTGCATCTGCAAGCAGCTGCTTAACCTCTTCCAAATCGTAGTCGTTTTTGAGCTCAACATATAAAGATTCCGAGTGACCGTAAACGACAGGAATTCGCACGCATGTAGCTGTAACCTGGATAGACTCGTCACCCATAATTTTTTTCGTTTCGCGAACCATTTTCATTTCCTCAAGCGTATAACCATTCTCTTGAAACTTATCAATTTGCGGAATCGCATTAAATGCAATTTGATGCTTAACCGGCAATGCGCCTACTGGAAGAATAGCTGGGTTTACCTCTTCACCTTGAAGTGAAGCTGCAGTTTGACGAAGCATCTCGTCAATGGCAAGATTTCCAGCACCAGAAACCGCTTGATAGGTGGAAACGATAATACGCGAAATACCAAAACGGTCTTGTAGCGGTTTAAGAGCTACTACCATTTGAATGGTCGAGCAGTTCGGATTAGCGATTATGCCCTTATGCTCGCTAACCTTCTCAATATTAACCTCAGGAACGACAAGCGGTGTGTTTTCGTCCATGCGATATGCATTTGTGTTATCAATACATACTGCACCATGTTTAACAGCATGTGGAGCCAATGCTTTAGTAACATCGCCTCCTGCACTAAACAAAGCGATGTCGATACCTTCGAAGCTTTCCGGTTTTGCTTCTTCAACCGTAAGCTCCTGATCTTTAAATGTAATTTTTGTGCCGGCTGAGCGAGCAGACGATAACAGCTTAAGCTCTCGGATCGGGAAGTTTCTGGATGCAAGTAATTTCAGTATTTGTTCTCCTACTGCGCCTGTTGCACCAACAACTGCAACGTTAAACAATTTCTGATACGACATCTGTTGTCGTCTCCCCTCTAACCGTGTGTCATGAATGACGTTCGACAAGCAGAGGCTGCAGCTGTTTGCCAGAGAGGGCAGCTTCGCATGCTTCCAAGACCAAATCCATTCTGGCAACAAGCGAATTAGGCTTCTGCACCGGGTTATCTTGGCCGAACGGTACAAAATAAATATGTTTAGCCACTAATAGCTTCGCTATGTTAGCGGCATTTAAACCAAGTCCATCATTTGTCGAAATAGCAAGAACCAGCGGACGGCCATTGCGCATTTGGGCTTTTGCAGCCATAAGTACTGCGCTGTCCGTAATTGCATTTGCAAGTCGGCTTGTTGTATTTCCTGTGCAAGGTGCTATGACAAGAACGTCCAGCAGCTTAGAAGGCCCAAGTGGCTCCGCCTGCACAATGGTCGAAATAAGTTCATTTCCGGTAATCGCTTTTAACTGTGTTTGCCAATCCTCGGACTTTCCAAATCTAGTGTCCGTTGTCATAAGTGTATTCGAAACGATCGGCACCACATTGGCCCCCGCATCGACGAACCGCTTAATTTCAGGCATAACTTCAGCAAACGTACAATGTGAGCCTGACAATGCATAACCCACCGTAATTCCAGACCAATTCATATCCCATTCCCCCGCTTAATCGTATCGTCCAAAATCAACTGAGATAAGCAATCCGCTATGATACGTCCAGCTGTTTTCGGTGCGACGATACCGGGTAGTCCGGGTGCGAGCATCGCTTTAATGCCACGCTTCTCAGCGAAGCGGAAATCTGTCCCGCCAGGCTTCGATGCGAGGTCAATAATGACGGCTCGCGAAGGTAAATTTGCGATAATTTGTGCTGTGACTATCATAGTCGGAATTGTATTAAAAAGCAAGTCAATATTGCTCACATGATGCAATAAACCACTGATGTAGAAAGGCTCAAAACCCATCTCTGCCGCTCTTGCGAACTGCTCTGAACGCCGTACACCGACCTTCACTTTGGACCCCAAACCTTGAAGTGTTCGTGCCATTGTAAAGCCTGTTCTACCGAAACCAAGCACCATAGAAGAAGACCCATGAATCGTAATATCCGTATTCTGAATGGCCATCATTAAGGCGCCTTCCGCTGTCGGAATTGAATTGTATATGGCAACATCATCACGGTCAAACAGCTCAACGAGCGACAGTGAATGCTGCTCGCATAGCTGACGCAAATAAGGCTTCGCCATCCCTGTATATACTGTGCAATGTTTTGGCAGCTTTGCAAAATGGCTGTCTGCCAGCTGCATTTGTCGGTCACTAAAAACACTCTGGATGATCCCTTGATCATCAGTGCCTACGGCAGGCAACAACAACGCATCGACGGATTCAAAAAGCTGTTCCTCAAACTCCGCTTGTACCGCTCCGTCGAGTGACGAATGCAAGCCGTCAAAACCCGAAACTGTGACAGCAGCATCAAGCTCAGTCAGCTTTCGAATTACCTCCAGCTGCCTTGCATCACCCCCAAGCAGCAGCACTTGAACGCCTGTTAGCATTAAGCTTCACTCCTTTCTTGCTAATAGCTCTAGATCATCTTATGCTTGCGCCCAGAGCGGGGTGAAAAAGAAAAAAAGATCGGGCATATGCCCGATCTTCTTCATACTCATTTATGAATTCATATCGCTTAAACGCCAGTATGTCCAAACCCGCCGGCACCTCTTACGGTGTCAGGCAGCTCGTCAGCTTCTATAATCGTAACTGCCGGCACGAGTTGGAATACCATTTGAGCTATTCTTTCCCCGCGCGTAATTGTAAACGGCTGATCGCCTAAATTGACGAGCAGCACTTTCACTTCTCCACGGTAGTCCGCATCAATCGTACCTGGTGAATTCAAGCAAGTAATGCCATGCTTATACGCAAGGCCGCTGCGCGGTCTAATTTGCGCCTCCAGCTCCCCGGGCATTGCCATTGCAAAGCCGGTAGGAATAAGCTTACGCTCGCCTGGCTGCAATACTACAGGCTCTCCTACAGAAGCTTGCAGGTCAAAGCCAGCTGCCCATTCGGACATTTTTTTCGGTATGGCTATATCTTCATTTCCTTCTAATCGTTTAAACTGAACTTGATACAAATTGATCCCTCCTGAGCTCTGCTGCTGCTTTATCATTCGTTCCGACCATTGCAACGGAGAAAGGAGCAGCTAACATACGCTTCGTAACATCAACTACATCTGACATCTGCACCGAATCGATACGCTTCAACAGCTCATCAAGCGTGTAATGGTGACCGAGCATCAACTCGTTTTTGCCCAATCGATTCATTCTGCTGCTCGTGCTCTCTAAGCTCAATATCAAGCTTCCCTTCAATTGCTCCTTGCCGCGGTGCAGTTCATCCTCGCCTAATCCTTTTACAGACAGCTCGTTCATCTGCTCCATCGTTAAATCAAGTACTTCCTTCGTTTGCTTAGGCGCCGTTCCAGCATATAAAGTAAACAAGCCAGTATCCGCATAGGAAGTGTGATAGGAATAGACAGAATATGCGAGTCCGCGCTTCTCTCTTATTTCTTGGAACAGCCTCGAGCTCATTCCGCCCCCTATAGCATTGTTAAGAAGAATCATGGCATACAAATTTGAATCGGTAATCGAGCAACCTGGGAAAGAAACACATAGATGGTTTTGCTCTGTTTTCTTTTTGTAAAACAAATAATCGCCATGAAATGCCGGAGGCGTAATGATGGATGAGGCTGGCTTGCTATTCTTAAAGCTTCCAAAATATTGTTCCATTAACGCAAGCAAGCTCTGCTCTTCAACATTGCCTGCAACACTGATTACTACATTCTCAAGTGTATACGTATCGTTCATATATCCGCGAAGCGTATCAGAGGTCATGGCAGTCAAACGATCCTCAAGCCCCAATATCGAATAAGCAAGCGGGTGTTCACCGAATGCTGCGCGAGAGGCTTCGTCATGCACCTTATCATCCGGAGTATCCTCATACATAGAGATTTCCTCTAGAATAACATTTTTTTCTTTCGCCAATTCTTCCGGATCAAATTGGGAATTAAAAAACATATCCGAGAGAGCGTCTACGGCAAGCGGCAAATGCTCATCAAGCACCTTGGCAAAATAACACGTATATTCCTTCGAGGTAAACGCATTGACATTTCCGCCTATACCATCGRATAAATCCGCTATGTCCTTTGAAGTACGGCTTTCTGTGCCTTTGAACAGCATGTGTTCAATGAAATGGGAGATGCCGTTATTTTCAGGCGTCTCATTGCGTGAGCCCGTTTTGACCCATATGCCAAACGATACTGATCTTACTGTCGGTATGTATTCAACGACAACACGCAATCCATTGCTAAGTGTGTATTTGTTCATTAGTAGTCCTCCTCATGTTTTGTGCAGCAAAATGATCATTATTATACGTCTCATCATTTTGCCTTACAAAACTGACATCATATACATGTGACTCTAAACATGAATGTTTTTACTATAGCAGAATCAGTCCGCTCCCTCAACTTCAACGGGAATCCGCTTGGAGGAAAGCGTCTCACTAACCGTTCCTATTGCGTAGCCTTTTGATTTAGCTGTAGCAATTATGCCAGGCAGCGCATCTCGCGTTGTGGCTGTAGGATGCATTAATATTAGCGCTCCAGGCTCTAATTTCGCTGCAATTTTGCGCACAACGCCATCTGCCGGCGGTTTCTGCCAATCAACCGTATCAATGGTCCACAGCACCGTTTTTAACCCCTGCTCCTCGGCAATCTGGACAGTCGCTTGATTAAAGGAGCCCGATGGCGGAGCAAACCATTTGTTGTTTACGTTCAAGCTCGATTTCAATAAGGCTTCGGTTTTGGCTATTTGATTGTACTGCGCTTCCCTGCTAATCGCACTCATGTCAGGATGAGTATACGCATGATTAGACATTTCATGTCCTTCAGCTTGTATTTGCTTAGCAACATCAGCGTTTTTACTTAGCCARCTGCCATCAAGGAAAAAGGTAGCTTTCACTTTTTCACGTTTAAGTGTTTTTAAAATGGAATCTATGTACTCATTGCCCCAAGCGACATTGATCATAAGCGATATCATCTTTTTGTTGGGATTGCCGCGAAAAATCGGATGTGGACCAAGATCATTTAGACTGATTTCGGGTTCAACCTCTTTATATACATAAGGAATGGTTTGAGAAGGCGGAGCAAGCAATGCAGCTTCGAGCGTTTTATCAACATCGACTTCCAAGCCGTTATACCCTGGAATAGCTCTCCAAACACGATCAATCCGCGCGTCTACTGGTGCAATATTCAGCTTATCTGCTTCTTCTGAAATTATGTTCAGCAGCCTCTGCTTCTCCGATTGCGTATAAGAATATTGTGCATAAACCATTTTATTATCATATTTTAAAGAAGAGAGAAATTTTGATATGTCTTCGTTCATACTGACGAATGCAAGCACTAGAAGCATGCTTGCCACAATTGCAGTTGCTTTTCTAAGCATCATTATTCCCACTCCCATATAAGTCCTCGCACGCTTCCTAAGCTTGACCTTATTTCGGCATGTTAATTCATATGTATGAAAAGTAGGACGAGAATATGCAGCGGCTGGGTAATATGGTGACCGGATCTCGCTTTAAAAAACAAAAAGAGCCAGATCAAATCTGTCTCTTTTCTTCTTAATAATATGACCGCCAAGCATTAAAAGCTTATTGCGGCGATGCTTCTGGCATCATCAAAATTTTGGCAGACAAGTTAATACGGCCTTGTCCGTCAATTTCGGTTACTTTAACTTTGATTTGGTCGCCAATGTTAACGACATCCTCTGTTTTTGCAACACGTTCATTCGACAATTGAGAAATATGGACAAGTCCATCTTTGTTCGGCAAAATTTCAACAAAAGCACCGAACTTCTCAACGCGCTTAACCGTACCCATATAAATTTCACCAACAACCACTTCTTTAACGATACCTTCGATAATCGATTTAGCTTTTTGGTTCATCTCTTCGTTTGAAGAAGCGATAAATACCATTCCGTCTTGCTCGATATCGATTTTCACGCCAGTTTCTTCAATGATTTTGTTGATGATTTTTCCGCCTGCGCCAATAACATCACGGATTTTGTCCGGATTAATGCGAAGCGTCAAAATTTTCGGTGCATACTTCGATAAGTTTGGACGTGTAGTCGGCAAGCTTTCGAGCATTTTACCTAGAATGAAAATACGGCCTTGGCGAGCTTGTTCAAGCGATTGCTCCAAAATAGCGCGGTTTATGCCGGCAATCTTGATATCCATTTGAATAGCTGTAACGCCTTCAGCTGTACCTGCAACTTTAAAGTCCATATCGCCGAGATGATCTTCCATCCCTYGAATATCAGAAAGAATTGCAAAGTGATCGCCATCTTTAATTAGACCCATAGCAATACCAGCTACTGGCGCTTTGATTGGTACCCCTGCATCCATCATAGCAAGTGTGCTTGCGCAAATGCTTGCTTGTGAAGAAGAACCGTTAGATTCCAAAACTTCCGAAACAAGACGAATCGTGTAAGGGAATTCAGCTTCAGATGGAATAACTTTGGAAAGTGCACGTTCTCCAAGAGCACCATGCCCGATTTCACGACGGCCTGGCGGACGAAGCGGACGAGCTTCACCAACGCTGAACGGCGGGAAGTTATAGTGATGCATGAAACGTTTTGTTTCTTCAGGCGAAATGCCATCCAAAATTTGAACGTCGCCCATTGCGCCAAGCGTACAAATACTTAGTGCTTGTGTTTGTCCACGAGTAAACAGCCCTGTTCCATGTGTGCGAGGCAAAATTGCCACATCACAATCGATTGGACGAATTTCATCAAGCGAACGGCCATCTGGACGAACCTTATCATGAGAAATAAGACGACGTACTTCTTCCTTCACGATGTCATAAAGAACTTCTTTAACATCAGAGAGTAGTTCTGGCGTATCGATATATTGCTCTTCAAAGTGAGCAACTGCTGCGCTGTTAACTGCGTCAATTGCGTCTTGACGAGCATGCTTTTCTTCCACCTTAATCGCTTCAACCAAACCAGCAGAAGCATAAGCGCGAACATCAGCATTCACTTGCTCATTTACAGTATGTAGCTTAACTTCCATTTTCGGTTTGCCGGCTACAGCTTGCAGCTCTTCTATTTTTGCTACGATCTTTTTGATTTCGTCATGACCAAACATAATCGCTTCAAGCATTACTGCTTCAGAAACTTCGTTTGCTTCTGCTTCCACCATCATGATCGCATCTTTCGTTCCTGCGACAACTACAAAAATATCCGTTTCTACGCTTTGCTCCACCGTCGGATTAATAATGAATTCGCCATTAACACGTCCAACGTTTACTCCGCCAATTGGACCATCAAATGGAACATCAGAAATGGATAGTGCAGCAGATGTACCGATCATAGCCGCAATTTCTGGCGAACAATCTTGATCCACACTCATTACAATGTTCATGACTTGAACGTCATTCCGGAAACCTTCTGGGAATAACGGACGAATAGGCCTGTCCGTAAGTCGGCTGGATAAAATCGCCTTCTCGCTTGGACGGCCTTCACGTTTAATGAATCCACCTGGAATTTTACCAACAGCATACAAACGTTCTTCATAGTTAACAGTCAATGGGAAGAAATCCAGATCCTTCGGACCTGCTGACGCTGTTACCGTACACAATACGACAGTATCACCATACTGAACAGTGACTGCTGCATTCGCCTGCTTCGCAAGGCGGCCGGTTTCAATGGATAGCGGTCTTCCGCCTACCATCATCTCAATTCGTTGTACCATTTTATCCCTCCTAATTGTTATTCGATTAGTCTATTTCACTGCTAATTGGCAGTTTATTCCGAGTGTTTCCCTATTACAAAAAGCAACCCGAATCCGCTCATCCGTTATTCCCGGACGGCTGGACAACCAGGTTGCTTTTCTTTACGCATGTTTTAGCGGCGAAGGCCGAGTTTTTCGATCAATGCGCTGTAACGTCTAACATCATTGTTTTTAAGGTATGCAAGCAGCTTACGGCGCTGACCTACCATCTTGAGCAAACCACGACGGGAATGATGATCTTTCTTGTGCTCCCGCAAATGTTGAGTCAAGTTAACGATGTTTTCAGTCAGGATAGCCACTTGAACTTCCGGGGAACCCGTATCAGTTGCATGTGTCTTATGCGTCTCAATCAGTTCGTTTTTACGTACTTGTGTAATTGCCATCCTAATTCACCTCCTTCTTGATAATCGCCATTAGCCTCGAAGCCGTCGGTGAGATCGGACATCCAAGCTAAGGTTAAGTTTGTCCGTATGTCACACAAAATGTATGACTACTTACAACGTTTTATAGTATAACACATAAGGTAGACGAATGTCGAGGATCATAAATAAAGAATGCCCAACATCCGTTTTCACACGAATGGTTGATACGATCAGTTAGTTGTAACCATGAATCGCCTTCGCTTGCTCAGAATCAGATCCAATCTGCTCAACAAGCTCGGCAATGGAATTGAATTTTTTCTCCGAACGGATAAACGATAGCAATTGCAAACGCATATGCTCACCGTATATATCGCTGTTGAAGTCAAACAAATGAGCCTCCATTACAGGTTTCAGCTCATCTTTGTTAAAGGTTGGTTTTAAGCCATAGTTTAAAACACCAGGGTATGCGGTATCACCAATCCAAGCCATTACCGCATAAACGCCAAGCCTTGGCGCGATATATGGGGCATTAAATTGCAGGTTTGCTGTTGGGAACCCGATCGTACGACCTCTTTTGTCCCCATGAACAACGATCCCTTCAACTTCATATGGCCTGCCAAGCAATCGTTCTGCCAGTTCAAGATCACCTTGCTCAAGAGCTTCACGGATATAAGTACTGCTAACTTTTATCCCGTTCTCGATCAAAGGCTCAATGATATGAACAGAAATATCAGGCTCTGCCAGCTGCTTCAAAGTCTCTGCATTACCTGAGCCTTTGTGGCCGAAGTTGAAATCAAAGCCTACAACGACCTGCTTAGCACGAAGTGTGCGCAGAACCTCATTGACGAAGCGCTCAGGTGTTACTGAAGCAAACTCAAGATCAAACTTCATTATGAATACAAGATCTACGCCAAGCTCTGCAAATAACGCTGTCTTCGCATCAAAAGGCGTAAGGCAACGATAATATTGCTCACCTTGTCCGAGAACTTCCTTCGGATGAGGATCAAATGTCAAAACCGCTGATAGCATCTCGGATTCCTTCGCCGCATTTACAGCTTGGCGAATCACGTTCTGATGTCCACGATGAACCCCATCAAAATGACCGATTGCTATGGAAAGCGGTTTGTCCAGCGACAACGTGGACAAACCGTTTAAAGGAAAACTTAATGGAATAATTTCCAACGCTGAAGCACCTGCATTTCCTATTAACTTTCTACAACGATAAGCTAAGCTGAAAACACTTTGATTGGCTTGAAAACATTTGCATTCAAATCAATCTGAAAAATACCTAGAAACGAGCTTTGATCATTATAAAGACGTATAAGTTGTCCATCTAAAGTCAATGCTGCATGTTCTACGGAATGGCTGAGACTAACTTTCTGTCCTTGCAGTGCAAGTTTCCCAAACGATTCTGGAATCGTCACACGATCCAAATGTGTAATGGCTTCATCGGCGGAAATGATATGTCCGCTTAATTCACCGGATTGCTGCAATTGCTCAATTTGCTCAAGCGTCAAACAGCTTTCCTTTGTAATACCGCCTGACATCGTTCGCGTCAAATGGGCCATCGTAGCAGGAACACCTAGTGCTTTGCCGATGTCTACACATAACGTGCGAATGTATGTACCTTTTGAACAAACGACAGAAAACGAAATCTGAGGCTGATCAAGATCGAGCTGAGTATCAATGAGATCTATTTGATGAATCGTTACTTTTCTCGATTTCCGCTCAACGGTCTTTCCTTCTCTAGCTAACTCGTACAATCGCTTGCCATCAACTTTGACAGCGGAATACATGGGAGGTACTTGATCAATCTCGCCTAAAAACTGCGACAGCGCATGGCGAACATCTTCTTCTGTAACCGATATTGGCGTTTGCCGCTCAATAACTGTACCCGTTATGTCTTCTGTATCTGTTGCAATTCCAAGCTGCAATACGGCTTCATATGACTTAGGCCGCTCTTGCACATATTCGACTACTCTCGTTGCACGCCCAAGACATAGCGGCAATACACCCGTAACCATAGGATCAAGCGTTCCTGTATGACCAATTCGCTTCATCTTTAGCACTCGGCGCACTTTTGCAACCACATCATGAGAAGTCCAGCCTTCAGGCTTCCAAACTGCCAAAATGCCGTCCATCGCTTAAATCAACGCCTTTCTGACTGCTTCCACTAGCTCTTCAATCGAGGTCGTTAAAGAACCTTCAATCCGGCATCCTGCTGCACGCACATGACCGCCACCGCCGAATGCTTGCGCAATTGCGGCTACATTGGCTTTGCCTGCTGAACGCATGCTTGCTTTGACTGCACCGTCTTCCGTTTCTTTAAATAGAATGCCGACTTCAACTCCATCCACATTAAGCGCATAATTCACGATTCCTTCTAGATCTTCAGGAACAGCACCTGTATTGCGCAAATCATCTTTGCCAATATAGACCCAGCCGATCTCTAAGTTATCCGTAAATGTGAGGCGATTGAGTGCGAGCTGGAGAAGTTTGAGCTTAGCCATGGTCATTTTCTCAAGAAGATGATCAGCGAGCTCATTGCCGGACACGCCTAAAGCGAGCAAATGCGAGGCAATCTCCATAACACGCGGACTCGTGTTTGAATAACGAAACCCTCCTGTATCGGTCAACAAACCGGTGTAGATTGCTGTTGCGCAATTCACATCTAATGCGATTTCTGCCCTCTCGATTAAATCATACAATATTTCAACAGTAGCCGCAGCTTCTGCTCGTATAACATTTACGGTGCCAAATCCATTGTTTGTTGGATGATGATCGATATTAAGCAGCTTTGCATCTGGTGCAAAGCTGCTCGCTACCTCTCCAATACGTTTGAAATCCGCACAATCGACCGAAATAATGGCATCAAATGTTTGTTGAGTTACATCGCGCTTGT
>NZ_JBFRDK010000169.1:0-13060 GCF_052113545.1 Paenibacillus sp. TAF43_2 | reverse complement strand
TGGCAGTATTGTGATGAAAGAAAGCATTCTTCAGAAACCGGATGAACAACTTGTTGCGGATGCTTTGATTTCTGCGATTCAGGAAACTGGATTTGTAATGCTGCCAATGAGCAAGCAAGCGCAGCAGTTGAAAGCAAGGATGAAGCTGATGGCGCTGGCTGGCGACGATTGGCCCGATGCTTCAGATGAAGCGCTGCTCGGCACGCTCGAAGAGTGGCTGAAGCCGCATCTATTCGGGATGAAGAGCCGTGCTGATTTACAAAAGCTCTCCATGCATCAGCTGCTTGAAGGCAAGCTTAGCTGGAAGCAAAAACAGGAGCTTGATGAGCAGGTTCCTACCCATATCGTTGTACCTAGCGGTTCTCGCATACCGATAGACTACAGTGATCCGGAGTCGCCAGTGCTTGCCGTAAGGTTACAGGAGCTATTCGGTCTAACGGATACACCACGACTAGCAAGGGGCAGATTGCCGGTTACACTGCATCTTTTATCTCCGTCGCAGCGACCGGTTCAAGTGACGCGTGATTTGCGCAGCTTTTGGGAGAATACGTATTTCGAAGTAAAGAAGGATTTGAAAGGACGTTATCCGAAGCATTATTGGCCGGATGATCCTTACACAGCGATGCCGACGAATCGAGCGAAGCCGAGAAACACATAAGGGACTCAGCTGTTTCTGCCTAAGCACGAGAAATCTCCCTATTCTGAGAGGATGTGTGCCAAAGCAATGATCATTTATTTAGTCATACTATATTTGCTGTTTATAAATATTTACACGTTTGCGCTTATGGGCTTTGATAAGAAAAGCGCTAAGAAGCAGCGCAGGCGTGTTCCCGAAAAACGATTGTTTTTGCTGAGTGCCATTGGCGGTGCAGGCGGAACATGGCTTGCGATGAAAAAATGGCGTCATAAAACAAAACATCGCTCGTTTACAGTAGGAATTCCTTTTCTGRTTGTCTTAAATATATTGCTCATTCTAGGAGCTGCCAAGCTTATTGGAATGACTGTAAACTCTTGATTGCTTTGAGAAGCCTTCCTATGGTATATTGGGGCTTCTCTTTTTTTTCTTGCACACCACAAACTTAGGAGGTAACTGACATGACCGTTCAAAGTGCCTATCAAGAAGAGCAGGATCGATTAACCGAGTCGCTGAATGATATTGTAAATCAGCTTCAAGAAATTGGTCCACGCTACAAAGGCGATGATTTCACAGAGCAAATGCTCGATTTACAGCAAGAGGAACGTAGACTTAGACTTGAAATATCGAAGCGTGAGCCTTATTTCGGCCGCATTGATTTTCAAGAGTTGCCAGTGGGCGAAACAAAGCCCTTATATATTGGAAAAGCCGGCGTGGCAAAGCAAGGCAGCAATGAGCTGCTTGTTATCGATTGGCGTGCGCCAGCAGCAAGCTTGTTTTATTCCTTCACAGGCGGAGAAGCGCCAGCTTCCTATGAATCGCCTGACGGAGAAATTGAAGGATATGTCCATTTAAAGCGAAATTTCATGATCCGCCAGGGAGAAATCATTCGTCTGGTTGATAGTTATGTACGCGGCCAAGAAGAGGGCTCGGTAACGGATGAATTCCTTTTGTATCGCTTAGGAGAGAACAAGGATAATAAGCTGCGTGATATCGTTTCTACGATTCAAGGCGAGCAAGACCGTATTATTCGTGCGGATCGTAACAAAGCGTTGTTTATACAGGGCGTCGCGGGAAGCGGTAAAACGACCGTTGCGCTGCATAGACTTGCTTTCTTGCTTTATCAGTACGCCGATCGGATGCGAGCGGAGCGAATGATCATCTTTGCGCCTAACCGAATGTTCCTAGACTACATATCCGGTGTATTGCCAGAGCTAGGCGTGGGTGATATTCAGCAAACGACATTCAGTGACTGGTCTCTTGAACTCCTTGAGAAAACAGTAACTGTCAGCGATCCGTCTGATACGATGGCTTATTGGTTCGAAGAACGCAGAACCGCTTCAGAAGTGGAGAATGCATCCGGGCGCTTTAAAGGGAATCTCGATTTTAAAGCCATTATAGATGAGCGGATCGCCAACTTTGAGCAACGAATTGTGCCAACGACATCTTTTATGCCAATTGATGGGCTTGAGCTGTCGCCAGAGCAAATCCGCGAGTGGTATGATACCGATTATGGCGAAGAGACGCTCATGAAGAAACGGGATCGACTTGTTAGTCGGATTCGTCGCTGGATGGAGTCCGAGCTGAAGATGAAGCGGATTGTTGATAAAAAAATAAGAGCGAAGGCGCTCACTAAGTTTAATAGCTACACCAAAAAAATTCCGGCCTATACCTCTTTACAGCTATATGCTTCGTTGTTCAGCGGAAAACTGCTTGAGAGCCGTATTCCTAAGGTTATCGCAGCTGCAACTGCCGAACGATTAAAAAAAGAAATGGCTGCTGCGGAGGATTTGGCACCGCTCGCCTATATCCAGCTTCAGCTATTTGGATTGCCGAAGCAGTTTTTCGATCATATCGTTATAGATGAAGCACAGGATTATTCTCCGTTTCAGCTGGAAGTACTTCGGCTGTGTCAAAGAACAGCATCGATGACCGTGCTAGGCGATTTGCAGCAAGGAATTCATGCCTACGCAGGCGTACAAAGCTGGACAGAGCTTACCGCTTTGTTTAATGAAGAGCAGATTGACTTTTATGAGCTCAATCGAAGCTATCGTTCGACAATGGAAATTATCGAATTTGCCAACAGAATTTTAGGAAGCATGATCGGCGAAGTCAAACCTGCGGTGCCTGTTTTCCGAAGCGGAGATGCCGTTCTTGCAGTGCCAGTTGAAAACGATAATTGGTTAGCATCCATTGAAGGCACTATCCGTGAATGGCAATCGAAGGCAGAATATGAGACGATTTCTGTCATTGGCCGTACAGCGATTGAATGCGAAGAAATTTATAACTTCTTGATTAAGCAAGGTTTGGACGCTTCGTTAGTGCAGAGCAAGCAGCCTGCATATGGCGGCGGCCTGTCTGTCGTACCTGTCTATTTGTCCAAAGGTTTGGAATTCGATGCCGTTCTTGTAGCAGATGCGAGCGAGGAAGCTTATTCTGAGCTTGATGCGAAGCTATTGTACGTCGGATGCACGCGCGCCTTGCATAAGCTTAAGCTGTTTTATCGCGGAAGACTCACATCACTGCTGGGCGACGAAGCTTAATTTCGATATAATAGGCAGCAACATAACGTCTATCCGGAGGCTACTTATTTATGAACTGGGACGAATGGCTGCCGCCAGTATGGCTCTCTTTGAGAGTATCTATTATGGCTAGCATTATCGTTGCCATTATTGGAATGCTCGTAGCACGCTTCATGTCACGGCATTCTTTTAAAGGCAAAAGTATCGTAGAAACCTTCTTCATGCTTCCGCTGGTCCTGCCCCCAACCGTCGTTGGGTTCATTCTTCTCATTACGCTTGGACGAGGGAGCTGGATCGGTAAAGCATACGAGTGGTTATTTGCTCAACCTATCGTTTTCTCATGGATCGCCGCGGTTATCGCGGCGGTCATTGTTGCGTTTCCGCTCGTTTATCAGACGATGAAGGTTGGTTTTCTTTCCGTCGATCGCCATCTTGAGGAGTCTGCACGTTCAGCAGGAGCCAGTGAGCTGCAGGTACTGAGATATATCACGCTGCCGCTTGCTAAACGATCACTAACTACGGCATACCTGCTAGGATTTGCTAGAGGCCTTGGCGAGTTTGGCGCAACCTTGATGATTGCAGGAAATATACCAGGTCGCACGCAGACAGTACCTACTGCTATTTACATCGCTGTTGAGACGGGTGAAATGGGAATGGCTTGGGCTTGGACGATAGCTATCATTTCGTTCTCTTTTGTCATGCTGCTGTTTACGGGACGCAAATTGGAACAATAATGTGAAGGACGAATCCGAATCCAGTTTTTCTGCGTATTACTTGCGGAGAAGGAGCGTGCCCGAAGATGTCTACTGTCATGGATTCACCAGAAAATTTGAAATCTGCTTTGCTTGAAATAGAGAAATGGGAAAAAGAACAGAAGGATTTATGGCTTTGGGAAAAGCTTGGGCGTTTGCCATTTATGCTGCTCGACAAAATCACTCCAAAGTTTATACAGGAAAAACTTGGACTTGCAGTAGATGAGATCGGAAGCTATATTCAAAATGGCGGGAAATATTTGATTTCGGAGCGTTCGGTTATTGAGAAACTGCATCATAATGCGGCTCAGAACGATGTGCTTCTTGGAGCCGATCATGAAGAGACGACCATTGACGATGTGGCTAATATGCCGTTGTCTATTTTAAACTTAACTGCTGAGCAATTGGCATCCAGTCGCTCGAAAATGGCCACGCTTCAAGGGGCAACGACAGGAATTGGCGGCATTTTTACATTAGCGATCGATATTCCAGCCATACTCGGCTTATCGCTGAAGATCATTCAAGAAATTGCGATTTGCTACGGGTTTGATCCAAAAAGCAAGGAAGAACGTGTATTTGCAGTTAAAGTAATGCAATTTGCTTCTTCAGATATTGTAGGAAAAAATGCGATACTTGATGAGCTCAGTGCTTATGAGGAAGTGAACCGAAGCAATCAAATGCTGTCGCAGCTGCAGGGCTGGAGTGAAGTGGTTGCTGTTTATCGGGACAATTTTGGCTGGAAGAAGCTATTTCAAATGATACCTGTGGCAGGCATGTTATTCGGAGCGTTCATTAATCGGGGCATTTTGAATGATGTTGCAGAAGCAGCAACCATGCTGTACCGGAAACGCAGAGTATTGATAAAGCTGGGGGAAAATGAGGCGAAAGCATAATGACGACGAGCAGCATGAGAAAGACCATAGCCGAGCAAGCGATTGCTTTTCTAGGTGAAGCGTATTATGAGCTTGGAAAAACCGAAGAAGAAGCGAAGCGGCGAATTGATGAAGTGCTGAAGCAATTAGAGGATACTGGTTATTATACACATACGTATGAAGAGCTAAGGCATGGTGCAAAGATGGCGTGGCGGAACAATAACCGCTGTATCGGTCGATTGTTTTGGCAGACGCTGGAAGTATTCGACGCACGCGATATAGTGGATGAGCTAGATGCTGCAAAACGAATCTTTCAACATATGAGCTATGCAACAAATGGAGGCAGGATTAGGCCAGCTATTACGATTTTTCCGGCCAGCCACTCCCAAAATAACATAAGAATTTGGAATCATCAGCTCGTACGCTATGCAGGTTACAGCGAGGGGGAAGCTATTATTGGCGACCCTGCCTCCGCAGCCTTTACAGCTGTTTGTGAGAAGCTTGGCTGGAAGGGTGAAGGTACTCGATTTGACGTGCTTCCGCTAGTCATTTCGGTTTCAGGGAAATCGCCTAAATGGTATGAGCTGCCTAAGGAGAACGTGCTAGAGGTTGCGTTGACGCATCCTGAAAATCAGGAGTTCGAGCAGCTCGCATTGCAGTGGTACGCCGTTCCTTTTATATCTGATATGGAGCTTGAAATAGGTGGAATTTTGTATAWGGCTGCTCCTTTTAATGGATGGTACATGGGTACTGAAATCGGAGCGAGAAACCTATCGGACACCAGTCGCTATAATCAGCTGCCGAATGTTGCAAAGCTTTTTCAATTTGATATGTCAACGAATACTTCGTTATGGAAGGACCGTGCTTTAACGGAGCTAAATGTAGCTGTACTGTATTCATTCAAAAAGCAGGGCGTCAGCATTGTTGACCATCATACAGCATCGGAGCAGTTTCTACGTTTTGAGAAGCAAGAGCAGGAGCAGGGGAGAGCAGTGACCGGTCGTTGGTCATGGCTTATTCCCCCGATGTCACCCGCTACCACAGGCATATGGCATCGCAGCTTTGATGATACGGAACGAACGCCTGCTTATCGAGCGCAAGCTGCTCCATATTAAGCAAATAATGTATGAAATGTAGTAAGATAAATAGAGGAATGTTAGTTCATGAATTGGGCTAATCTCCTCTATTTTTTTATTTTAAGCATGTGATGTCGAATTTTGAGATGAACTGGCTTTTGCAGAGAAAATGATGAATGCCTGATTGTTTTAATAGGAGACAAAAAAATAAGGAGGCTCTTTATGGGAAAATTTATTAGCCATGTACAGATTCCAGTGAAAAACTTGGAGGATGCAGCTTTATGGTATATTACCAATCTCGATTGTACGTTACATGCTAATTTCGGTGAATTTGCTATTATAGGCTTTAAGGAAGATAAAACGCATATCTTTTTATGGAAGTCTTCAGATAAGGAATCATCAACGTTTACAGTTAATGGCGAACCGTTTCCGAGCATTGGTTTTCAGGTAGAGGATATGGATGAGCTTTGCAGAAAGCTATCTGAAGCTGGCGTTAAGGTACATGGCGACCCAAAAGCACCGCCAGGCGAGGAAGGAAGAAGGTTTTTGAAATTTTTTGATCCTGATGGCAATATGTTGGTCGCACATACTATCTAGGAATGTTAATTTTGGTAAACTGTAATCAACTGATAGACTTTTATTAGCTGACGTTAAATGATATTTGAATCATACATTTGGATGAGCAGGCGCTAATCAGCCTGCTCTTTTTATTGGCCATAACGATTTCTAATAAGAACTTTCATCTAGCAAATCTTTGCAGGAGATCCTCAAAAATCAAGCAACATAAAATTATTAATATACGTCGAAGTAGATGTGTGTACTTTTAATTTGACTGTTAGAGAGGCAGGGGTTCTTGTGCAAAAGCTTTTCTGCTTGGTATTGTTTATTGCTGTTTGTCTATCTGGTTGTTCCACAAAGTCTGATCCCGCAGCGTCAGACCGAACTTCCGAAAATACTGTACTTGAAGAAAATTTGCCATTTGCACAATTGCCAGTGAATGAAATAAAGGAAATTGTTATCTTAAAACCTGATGGCATAGATTTTGAGCCATTGCCTAAACCATTAGCGACTCTTACCGAGAAAAATGAATTTCAAGCATTTTCAGATGCAATAAAAGATGCGGTTAGAGCTACAGGGGAGGTTGTTGCTATCGGACCAAACTACGACATTATCGTAAAATATGCATCCTCTGAGCAACGATTTCGATACTGGAATAGCAAACCTCTAAAAATGATTACAGATCTTGAAGTACAAAAGTCATATTTCTTAAGTGAAGAAGCGATCAATCAAATTGATGAGTTAATCAACAAGCGGCTGACAAACGGTGTAAAGGATTAGGCTAATAATGATCTGAACAATTAACTGAACGAGGCAGCCGGTAGGATGACAGCCTTGCCGTGCTCTTTGAGGTTTAGTTCGATTTATTTTAAGGGGAAGATGGAGGCATTACAAAGGTGAGGAAAAATATAAATATCGTACTAATCGGTATGTCAGGAGCGGGTAAAAGCACTGTAGGCGTGCTGCTTGCAAAAGCTTTAGGAATGGATTTCATCGATACAGATCTTGTTATTCAACAACAAGAAGGCAGGTTGCTGCAAGAAATAATTGATCATGAGGGTATCGACAAATTTATGGAAATCGAAGAGAAAATAGTTTCTGTACTGGAACTGGAAAATTGTATTATTTCTACAGGTGGAAGTGTTATCTATTCAAATAAAGCTATGAATGCCTTGAAACAGGTTGGGCATATCGTTTATTTGCATGTCCCATATGAAGAGATTCAAAGGCGACTCATAAACATAGCAACTAGAGGGATTGTAATGAAGAAAGGAAATAGCCTGAAGGACGTTTATGAGGAAAGAGTGCCGCTATACATGAAGTATAGTGATAGAACTTTTGATTGCTCAAATAAGGATATCGAACATTGTGTTAGTGAAATTTTAGAGAGCATGCAGAAATAAAGGAGCGAAATCTCGCACCCAATGTTTACCAAATATTACATAAATATTCGTGCAAGGGGAATAAAACAGCTAGAGGCCGTACAGGAGAATTGTATGCATCTCATTTCGGGCCATGCTGAAGAAGATTGCTATATCGTATTTTTAAGCTCTTTCGCCTGTATATCCAGCTGCCGCGCCGCTTCTCCGATGCTCATGAATTCATCGACAGCACGTTGAATGCGCTGCTGGCTTTCCGCAACGACTTCCTGTGAGAGCTTGGTGCCGTTTACGACCTCTTGAACATGGTTTACGATATCTTCGACATACCCATTTACTTCTTTGGTTGCTTCATGGACTTGACCAGCCAGCTTGCGGACCTCTATCGCGACCACATTGAAGCCCCGGCCATGCTCACCGGCATGTGCAGCTTCGATTGCCGCATTTAATGATAAAATATTCGTTTGCGATGCAATATCGCGAATGGTACGAACGATTTTACGAATAAAGCTTGTTTGTTGTTCCAGCAGATGGAGGACAGTCATATTATCGCTTGCACCTACAGCCACTCTTTCAATTGCCGCTTCCACTTCTTGGCTGTGTGATATCCCTTCTTGGGCACGGCCGAGCAGCTCCTCGGACATTTTTAGCAAATTTTCTGTCATCTGAGAAGTAGCCTGCTCGCGGGCATTAATATCGGTTGCCATTTTTAAAATTGCAATGACTCTGCCTTCTTCGTCCCTGACCGGCATGTAAGTGGCCTCCAGCCAAATTGCATTTCCGGTTTTTGTAATCCGCAAAATTTTATTCTGAAAGGGTAGTCCATTGCGCAAGTCTTCCCAGAGTTTGGCATACGCAGTGCTATTCACAAATTGTTGCGAACAAAATTGCTTATGCTGCATGCCTGGCATCTCTGTGTAGTGATATCCCATGGCTTGCGCAAAATTTTCATTTGCCCATAAAACCTTTCCTTGAACATCGAATTCAATCATGGCGAGCGACTGCTCAATAGCTGTAAGAACAGCTCTCTTGTCCAATACCTGGGTAGTCATATGTAGCACGGTGTTCGATTCTGTCATGTAGAGATTCTCCTTCATTCGTTCGAATGCTTATAGTAAGCAAAAATAGCCTTCACAACATTCTACAAACATTATACAAGTTGTGCAAGATATTATTATCAAGGGTTTGAAACGCATTTGGAACATGTTTGAAATTCTATCAGATTCATTTGAGAGATTAATGTGATTGGTTCTCTCATCTGATGTCGAGAAGGGGCGAGATATGCTATTCTAAGTAGATGACATCAGCTTGTTTGGAGGAATTATAAACGTGGATTTTAATATGCAATATTTATCCTTTTTCGTTATTCATACCGATGGTGAAGAGAGTGCCACATCATCAGGAAAACGGTTTAAACATTATCAAACTTTAGAAGAAGACACATATGAAGATAGTGAAATTCAAAGGTTTTTGGATGATGAATTTAAACGGATCGTCAAAAGAAAAGTAGAGCGCAATCCTAACTCAGCAGGCGCGCCAACGAAGATTGGACGATTTATGGTCGAGCCCGGTTATGAACTCGGCAGCAATCAGAACTACAATTTATTTCAGCGGCTGCGTGACGCGGATTCCAAGGAGCGCTTTATCGGCATTGCCGACGAGCTCGTTCGAATCTACATGGATACGAGTGCAGTAAGGGGAGGCGCATTTATTATTGCGTTATCCAAGCTTAATACGTATTTCGATGAGCCGTTTTTATTTTTGCTGAAATGTGATTTTGAGCCTAAGATTGCTCGTATTTCGGATGAAAAAAGCTTAATCTCCCAGGTGGAGATGGCGATATCTGCTCGCAGCATCAAATCGATTCAGTATCCGCATATGCCGGAGGAGGGCATGCTAGAGCATTGGGAGCTAAAAATTCATCAGGCGTCGCACGCTCGATATTTTGAAGATTTCTTAAAATATGTTTCTTATGAGAAGCCTTTGCCTGAGGTCATGGGAGAGCAAGTGGTGGAGATGGTTCATCAATATATTGCGGATAAGTGGCAAGAGGATGAAAGCTCGGAGCGCCGCGAGGAAGAAAATGCGGTCGAGGTGTGGGCGGCAAGTGAGAAGCGCGACCTTCAGGAGTGGTGGACGCCGGAGCAGGTAGAAGTTGCAGCTGCGGCATTAGTTGAGCAGAAGCCGGATTTACCTTTTACATTTAAACTAGGCGACGTTACAGTAAAAGGTCTGCTTGCTGACTTTGGCGACAGCAYCCATTTTGCCAAGCATAACGGACGTTACGTCGTCGTAATTGAAGGGGATTCCTTTCAATTCGACAAGGGCATGTCGCCGGTTGAGCTCGTCCAGCCGCTTGATCTGGTTAATGTTATGCCGCGTATCGGAAGCAAGAAGCCTGCTGAGGATGCGGATTCTGGATATAGCTACACACCTGCTGGAGAAGGCACAGGCAATAACGATGATGTTCCATGGTAAGTCATCTAGTACGTATGAAATTTCACTTTGAAGGAGAGGATATTTAAGTGGACAACTTATTTTTTATAGAAATAGGCATGGGATGCGATCTACACGGTCAAAATATTACAAAGGCATCGGTGCGCGCGGTACAAAACGCGATTCATCATAACTCGATGCCCGGACTGCGATCCGTACTGCCAGGAGGAACGCTTGATAACATGAAGGTGCGGGTAAGGCTTGCACTTCCTTGTGATCATGAGCTTCTTGACGTGGAGCAGGTAAAAGCAGTGCTGCCGTATGGACAAGTGACTGTAGAGGTCATACACGGCGGCATGCTGACGACTAGCGGTGTAGTACTGCCGGACAAAGATGATAAAAACGATTTGATTTACATCGTTAATGCATCGGTTGAGGTGGGCTACTAGTAGCATCTCCATTGCAAAAGGGAGAAGACGATGGTTTTAAAGCTTGCACTATTCGTATTATTGCTCGTATTTACAGCTTTTTTTGTCGCGACTGAATTTGCAATTATTCGCATGCGATCAAGCCGCGTCAATCAGATGGTAGCAGAGGGCATGAAAAATGCTAGAGCGGTTGAGCAGGTAACGAGCAAGCTTGACGGTTATTTATCTGCCTGCCAGCTCGGTATTACGATTACGGCGCTTGGCCTCGGATGGTTGGGAGAACCAACGATTGAGCTTATATTGCACCCGTTATTTGATCGGATACATATCGAGGGCGAGCTAAGCTCGGTGCTTTCGTTTGTCATTTCCTTCATCATTGTAACGTACTTGCATGTCGTCCTAGGAGAACTTGCTCCCAAAACGTTAGCCATCATTAAATCGGAAGAAGTCAGTCAGTTTACAGCTCCGATTATCATCGTTTTTTATAAGGTGATGTATCCGTTTATTTGGCTTCTCAACGGATCTGCGAACTCCTTGGTAAGATTGCTGGGCTTAAAGCCAGCGAATGAGCATGAGGCTCATTCCGAAGAGGAAATCCGCATTATTTTGTCGGAAAGCTATGAGAGCGGGAAAATTAATAAAAGCGAGTATGGCTATGTCAACCGGATTTTTGCGTTTGATGAGCGGCTTGCGAGAGAAATTATGGTTCCTCGGACGGATATGGCCTGCTTGTATGTGGATCATACGCGCGCGGAGAACCTCGAAATTATAATAAGAGAGCAATACACGCGTTTCCCTGTGGCCAAAGGAAGCAAAGACAACATCATTGGGATATTAAATACAAAGCAATTTTTTCTCCGCTATGAAACAAACCGAGATATCGACTTAACATCTCTGCTTCAGCCCGTTATGTCGGTTCCTGAAGTCATGCCGATAAATAAGCTGCTCCGCAAAATGCAGCAGGAACGCGTTCAAATTGCAATTCTGTTGGACGAGTATGGTGGAACGGCGGGGCTCATCACCATCGAAGACATCATAGAAGAAATTGTAGGGGAAATCCGTGATGAGTTCGATGAGGATGAAGTGAAAGAAATCGAATATATTGAGCAGCAGCGTTATTTGGTTAACGGCAAGGCACTGATCAGTGATTGGAATGAGATTGCAGGAACTGATCTTGAAAGTGAAGAAGTAGATTCTGTAGGCGGTTGGCTCTTTAATCAGAGGCCCGAGCTTCCTATCGGAGAGCCGTGGACCTATGGGAATATGACCTTTATTATTCGTGAACGTGACGACAATCGAATCCGGAAAATCGAAATTCATACCGATTTGATCGAAAATGAAATGGGAACCTACGGACATGCATAGGCTTGTATAGAGTGAGTAATTTTCAGTCTATTTCTAGGAGGAGATTGGGCGTTGGGCGATCTAATTAATGCGATTATTATGGGTATCGTGGAGGGCCTTACTGAGTTTTTACCAGTTTCATCAACGGGTCATTTGATTTTAACAGCGGAGCTGTTGAATTTCACAGGTGATCGAGCGAAAACCTTTGAGGTGGTCATTCAATTTGGCGCTGTGCTTGCTGTGCTTGTGTTATACCGAAATCGGTTTGCGAGTTTACTTAATTTCAAGGTAGGCAAAAATTCGGGTTTGAATGCTCTTCACATCATTATTGCAATGGCACCGGCGGGAGCTTGTGCTGTTTTGCTTCATTCGTTTATAAAAGGCGAGTTGTTCGTTGCTGAGAAGGTGCTGATTGGTCTTGTGGCGGGCGGAATACTGATGATTATCGCCGATCGTGTACGAAAGAAGCCGACTGCAGAGGAGCTTGATGACATTACCTACAAACAGGCCTTTGCTGTTGGATGTTTTCAAATACTCGCATTATGGCCGGGCTTCTCGCGTTCAGGCTCGACGATATCTGGCGGCATGCTGTTTGGTGTAAGCCAGAAGGCTGCGGCCGAATTTACTTTTTTAGTATCCGTTCCGATTATGGCTGGAGCGAGCGGAATAGACCTACTTAAAAGCCGAGAGTTTCTCACGATGTCGGATTTGCCTCTGTTTCTAATTGGACTAATAGCTGCATTTGTTGTAGGGATGATTGCGGTCGTAACGTTCATAAACTTGATGAAAAAAATTAGGCTTTCATGGTTTGCCTATTATCGTTTTGCGCTCGCAGCACTTTTTTATTTTATTATTTTATAAATGGAGAAAACACTGATTTTCGACAAAATTATCGAGAATGATTTTCAACTACATATAATGTAGCAAAAATTCGCTTGGATCAACTATCATTAATTTATATCCAATCGATCATTTTTTCTAATATATCCGAGATAATCAGGGCAAATTGCCCTGATTTCTTTGTTTTGTGGATGAATAACGATATTTTTCCATAAAATT
>NZ_JBFRDK010000168.1:0-13089 GCF_052113545.1 Paenibacillus sp. TAF43_2 | reverse complement strand
AACTAAGGGTGATACGATGAAAAAAACAATTACTATACTTTTTGTATTATCGCTATTTTTTAATATATTTTTGATATCTGGAATGATAAGAACCAATAATTCTGAAAAAAGTTATCAAATTGACTATGAAAAATCTTTTGGATTTATAGAATTTTCCAAGAAGAATTTGAGCCAATCATTAGATGATCCTAGTTCAAGAAAATTATTACTCTATAATTCATTCACTGACCTCTCTGAAGCACGTAGATTTCTAGAAATTTATAAACCATATTTTATTAAGAACAATATTAATGTACAATCATTAGAATTACATCTTCAGGGTTTGTATGATAAAGTAAATAATCTTGTTATTAATAGTTCAATCTTAGAGAAAGAAATAAATGAAAATCAAATTATTGAAGTGTTAGAAGAGCTCGAACTAATAACTAATCTATTGCCTCAAAAATATACAACACTTAAGAAAGTGAAAGCGGCTTTTAATCTTTTATAATATAACGAGAAAACTTAAATACAAAAAGAGCCGCTGGAATRTTTCCCGCGACTCGTCGACCGATGTTTTCCGATTTGACCTAATATTAGCATATTCGGCAGTAAATTGTAATTATTTGTCAAAAATGTTGAGGGAGTATATATAGAATGAATGGACCATTTTGTGCCTGGATGATTTTGAGTGGCTCTGCCTCGTACTAGCCAACTTAATCGTTCCATGGTTGAAACTGTATGAATGAGATGATCTTCTGAGCACCTTCGGGTGCTTTTTATTTTGCCTAAGATCTCAAACGTTTGGGATTTTAAAGTGAGGTGGTGATATGAAAGTTGTACAGCCCATACGTGATCAAGAAATCATATATGGGATTAAGGTGTACCTCAAACTGCGGAGTATCCGTGATTTTCTTTTGTTCTGTATTGGCATTTATAGCGGCTTACGCGTTTCAGATTTATTATCCTTACGTGCAATTTCGCGTTTAAAATGATTTTGAGTGTATCATAATAAGGCTGTTGTTGCACTCATTTTCGAAAAGTGAAATAAACCGTTGATAGCACTGGAAAAACTCATGTATTAGAGAGTGCAACACAATATTAATTATGATTCACTCATGAACCAGTTATTAGGAGAAAATAAGGATTTATGAGTTCATCATCATCATAGGTTTTAGTGCTCAATTTCCATTCTTGAGCGTTACCAATGAAGCTGGAGCGTTCTTTCCAACTCGAATATTTCTTTTAACGGAAAAATGATAGTTTATTGTCGATTTCTGTAAAATAGGTATTGTGAAATGGGGGGATCGATAACAATGAACGAGAGAAGTAAAGTACAAAACCCACTCACAATAATTGCTATTTTTGCTGGAATTGCTGAGTTAGCTGGAACGGGAGTGTTAATAGGACTTCCTATTGAACTCCAAAAAACATTTATGTGGTTTGTTATGTTATTTCCAGTAATACTAGTTTTATCATTTTTTTTAGTTTTAATATTTAAAAATAACGTTTTATATGCACCAAGTGATTTCTCTAATGATCAACATTATGTGGACCTACAGAAAGATAAGATCTTTAGCGATTTAAACGATGCTAAAGAGATTATAGTTGAGGCGAAAGACATTAAAAAATCAGCAACATACACTAGTAGTTCGGATGATTCTAAGCTAATAGATGCTTTTGAGGAAAAGTTGAATGAGATTGAGAAAAAAATAGTAAGTGCTCAATACAATAATGTTGAATTATCATCACAGAAATTCAATAAACCATTACCATATGCTTATAGTAAACATAAGATTCTAGAAGCACTTGAAACAGCTGGTGAAAACGGGCTAAACTCAATAGCAATATGTATGATATGCGGTATAACTCTTGAAAAATTCAATAGAGCTGTTTCAATTTTGATTAATGATAACCAGGTAAAGGAGGTAGAAGATAAATTCTTTATATCATAAATAAAATTCAAGCACCTTTGGGTGCTTTCAGACTGTGGAGAAACCCCCGCTTTTTCTAAGCGCAGGGTTTCTCTTTTTGTTTCTGTATACGGTTTAAATAGTTTTTAGAGGGATTCCCACTAGATTGCCCGCCTTTCTAGGTGGAGGGCAATCTTTTTCATGTTCTGAACGGCTGCGGTCATGAGTGCTTGCTCTGTTGCGTTCCACAGCCCCCGTAAACGGCAATAGCGAAACCCATGGAGCTGTTTAGCATCCGCGAAGCTTCACTCAATTGTTTCTTTTCGTTTCTTGTACAGTTGCTTACCGGATTTACTCAATCGGTTCGCCCGCACTCGTTCCTTGCTGTCTTCCCAAATATGTCGCGTCACCACTTTTCGGTGGTTTCGTGAACGTGTACATTTTGCCAACATCGGACAATTTGCACACTGGTCTGGATCTGACGCATAGTGCCGGTATCCTTTCCGGTCTGTTGTTCGGTAGAGAAGCTCTTGCTTTTGCGGACAGAGATACGAATCTCGTTCCTTATCGTATGTGAATTCCCATTTGTGGTACAAGCCTTGCGTAGAATGAAAACGCCGGTGCGCAATGACGCCAAATATTTTACGAATTTCAAGACCTTTACAGATGGGAGTTGTTAAATAACCGGAATCTAAAGCAACGGCTTCAACATGAAATCCAAATCGTTCACTTTGACGATCTAAGCGAGAGAGATACGGTACGGAATCATGCACATTTCCTGCTGTGACGAAAACATCGGTGATGAGATTGTGTTTCACATCGACGGTGCGATGATCCAAATAAAAGAAGCCTTCTGGTTTGCCATCTCGCATCATATAGCCACTGTCGGGATCCGTCGTGCTAACCTTTACTTCCTTCTCTTCGTTCACCTCCTCCCGTGGCTTTAAAGCTTTTTTCCATGTGCTTTCCGGTCTGCTTCAATAGCAGCATTCAGTTCATCCAGATAGTCTCGCGTGTTCTGCTGAACCTGCTCTTTCGTGTGCTTCTTTTTATTCGCATTCGCTTTCACATGCGTAGAATCAGATACCAACACACGCCCGCCAACCATCCGATGAGAGATCGCTTGCAAAACAATCTCATCGAAGATGTCCTGAAAGACTGTCGTATCCTTAAAGCGAGTGCGACGGTTCCAACTAATAGTCGAGTGGTCCGGCACACGATCGGTTAATCCTAAGCCCAAAAACCAGCGATAAGCCAGATTAGTTTGCACTTCACGTTCCAACTGACGCTCCGAACGAATCCCATAGAAGTAGCCTAGGAAAATCATCTTAAAAAGTACAAGTGGATCAATAGCAGGACGTCCATTATCCAGCGAGTAAAGATGGCGTACCTTTTCATCAATAAATGAGAAAACGATATACTTATCGATCTTCCGAAGCATATGGTCAGTAGGAACTAAATCCTCAATAGAAACCAATTCAAGGCTTTGTTGTTTTTCGCGATTAGAACGCAGCATAGACGACACCTTCCATTCAAACGAGTTAATACCATTATAACATATTAACGCGGTGTCGTAATAAACTATGCAGGTATAAATATAGCTGTCGAGACTTTCTCGACAGCCTGGGGGCTGTCTCAAAAGTGTTCGTATGACATGAGAACATCCCATTTAACACGTGAAAGGACCTCGAAATCCACTACAAAGTGGAGGTTTAGGTCCTTCTTTTAGAAGGTATTTGATTCCAAGTGGGGCTCAATAAATCCGAAATCAACTTTTGGGACAGCCCCTTTCTTATCTCGGTTAGATAAATAAAAGCAAATTAAGAGGATGAACATCAATGTTTAAACAATGGATATCAGTAGATGTAACGGAAGATAGAGAAATTGCAGCAATAATAGGAGCTGCAATTGCTCCATAGGTCTCTTTGATTTACGGGAATGGTCGGTTAATACCGATATTGCTCTTAATTGTTGTCATCGGTTTGGACTGGGTAACTAGCATTTCGGCAGCACTAAAAGATAAAACATTTTCGTCTTGCAGTAGATTTAGGGACTGTATATACAGCTAAATTACGTGCATTCGGGGGAAAAATGATGTACCAATCGAGCATCCTCGAGTGCAAATGTAGTAAAAACAGAAAGACGTCAACACGTTTTATCGGATATGAATGATATTTCTTATGATGATACTTTGGATTTGGGTATGTCCAAATCAGCTTGATGCTGGATCAACAACGATACCAAAACAAGCCTTCAAAAATTCAATGATTTTATTAGCATCCTCTTTAGTCATCTGCGGTTTCACCTGCGGTTTAATTATTGGCGTCGGCTGCAACTTAGCTGCAACCCGCAATTTAAAAATCACCCAGACTGAATTAGAATTGTCTTATACTGTGATGGTAATRAAATTGGAGAGCAAACATTAGAGGTCATTATACAGAAACAGGTGAGTTAATCGTGGCAATCGCTCAAATCATAGATATTAAAAAGGTATGTATGACAACACCAATACTACGCTATTTATTTGCGTCTGAAGAGGTTAGTATGATTCCTGCCCCAGATCAACCAAGCGGCCAGCCTACACAATAAACGAAAGCATTAACCAATCCTTTGGCATAATCGCCACTCTCGCATATTTCAATGCCGATTGATGTTCGGTGTGGTGTTGCGTTCAATAAAGAGAATAATGTATCTCACAATTTTTCCTTAAAATTTTTTTTATATATTATAGTAATTAGGAACTGTGAATTTTGGAGTATTTATGAATTTAGTGGATTATGTGAAAGATAATGAATTAATAGAGAATTAATACGTGAAATATTACAAAATGGTGGGTGAAGTATGAAAGAACAACTATTCAAATATTACAAGAATGAAGGTTCAAATTACGCATTAGTGTTCTCCTATATGAAAAAATTCTATAATTTCTACATAATTTTTTTAATATTCTTTTTACTAATAAGCTTATCTACAGTAGTTTCAGTACTGTTTATTAAAATCTCTCTTTTATGGATTATATGGTCTCTATTTATTATCTCGTTATTAATTTCTACTATTCTTTTGCTCCACAAAACACTAAATAGTAAGGCTAGGAGAATAATAAAGCAGGAACACTCAATTACTCCCGATCTTAAAGATTGGCAGTCAACAACATTTGAAATACAAGTTCATTTAATTTCTGAGTATCTAATAGAACATGATTTATATTATAGGTGGAAAATAGAAAAGCTAATTGAAGCTTATAAGCTAGAAAATGAAAAAGGGAAATTACCCCCTTTAATCGCCCCGGGGATAATTTTAGCTGTGTCTATTCCAAATCTCACTCAATTACTAAGTCGCATTTATGATTACGAGTTTTTCAGTGTCCCCAGTCCATACATTGAAATTGTGATTTTCTTAACAGTATTAGTTTTGTCTATGGCTATAGTTGCTACGATTACTATGCTTAGTCGAATGAAAGATGATTTAACAGAAATGATAGTTAATAAGGACCGTTATAGAAGAGTTCATCTTATAAACATACTTGATGATGTCATGATTCAAATGAGGGAGTAATTTATAAAATTAATTACTTTCTTTAAAAATTCTGAAAGTGCAACCTATAGTACGCGAGTTAATCCTTAAGGTACATAGAAATCAGCTTGTCTGAGAATCCAGCGATCAAAAGCTTAGATAGTTATTTGGTTATTAATTTTGGTGGACAATTGGTGGACAATGAATTCGATTGTATTCAATACAAATCATAAAAGACCTTATTATACTGGGGATTAAAACAAAAAATCGGGCGCCCCTTTCGGAGCGCCCTTTTCATGGGAGAGGAGAAACCGGACGAAGAGCTTATGGGGAAACGTAAGTCTTCTCCGCGGTTGTCTACGACATCTTGCGACGCCGATAAATTTATTTTGTCCTTATTACTGGTAAATATACTTGTTCAAAATGAAAAAAATATCGTCGTACAGATATAGGTCAGCTACGTCCTCAACTTTCGAGATGCAACTGCTTTATTATGAACGGGATTCTATGGTACGATAGGCGGGAATGAGATAGAAGGGGGCAATTGCAAGTGAGAGTCATTGCGGGCGAGGCCAAGGGCCGCACGCTTAAGGCTGTGCCTGGTATGAATACGAGACCGACAACGGATAAGGTTAAGGAAGCTATTTTTAGCATGATCGGACCTTATTTTGACGGAGGAATAGCGCTGGATCTGTTCGCAGGTACAGGTGGATTGGGTATTGAGGCTTGGAGTAGAGGCATAGAACGTACTGTTTTTGTTGATCGGGAAAGAATAAGCATTGATACGATTCGTCAAAATGTTGAAACGGCGAAGATGGGAAGCGCTGCTGAAATTTATAAAAATGATGCGGAGCGCGCATTGAAAGCGCTAGCGAAGCGGGAGCAAAAGTTCCGGCTTGTTTTTCTTGACCCGCCATACAAAATGATTACGATGGATAGTCTTATGACACAGCTTGCCCAAAATCAGATGCTTGAGCCGGATGCGATTATCGTAGTCGAGCACGATGCAGCTCACCGTTACCCGGAGAAGCTGGAATATTTTGACCAACTGAAGCATGCGAAATACGGGGATATTGCCGTTTCTATATATCAATATTACAGCGATGACAGTCATCAAGACGGGAGTGAATCCGATGTTAACGAATAAACAAGAGCGCGTTGCTGTATATCCCGGCACGTTTGACCCTGTAACTTATGGCCATTTGGATATTATTCGAAGGTCTGCCAAACAATTTGATCGGTTGATCGTTGCTGTATTGAACAATTCGAGTAAAAATCCTTTGTTCAGCGTGGAGGAGCGCAAAGCGCTGCTTACCGAAGTGACGCGCGATATTCCAAATGTGGAAATTGACAGTTTCCGGGATTTGCTCGTTCGATTTATGAAAACACGGCAAGCTAATGTCATTATTAGAGGCATTCGTTCAGTAACTGATTTTGAATACGAGCTGCAGCTCGCTTCAACTAATCATTTGCTTGATGATGAAATAGATACGATGTTTATGATGACGAATCCGAAGTATTCCTACTTAAGCTCAAGCATCGTCAAAGAGATCGCACAATTTCACGGCGCAGTGCATGAGCTGGTACCGCCAATTGTGGAGAAGCAGCTAAGAGAGAAATATAACTCGAAAATTTAAATAAATGTTTGAAAAAGCCATTGTTTGTCTTATTTTGGATTATATCGATTTACCTGTTCTCCGAAATGGCAGTAGAATGAGGGATACAAACAGTCCCATAAAAGTAAGTAGGATACAGGCTGATATGGAGAACTGCCATAAAAATGGTAAATCATTTGCATTTATGATCTCAGCGACAGTGTGTTGTATAGAGTAAGGATCAGATGGCGCCAACGTTGGCGTTGCTCCAGGTGCGAGTATCGGACGAAGCATTGAAGTGAGCGGCTTCCACAGAATGATCATAAATAYACAGGCATGGAGAGCATGAATGATTCTCCATAATGCGAATGGGAGCAGCTTAAGGTCCGTCCCTGTAATCGAATATCCAGCTTGTAAAATGCCGCTTAGTCCGCTCCATGCAAGCACAGTCGCGATAGCGGCAGCATTCCCGAGCATGCCGGCTCCAGGAGCATCCCAGATTGCAGCCGCATAAGCACCCATATGACCTTCAAAAAAAGCTTGGCTAATAAAGCTTAGCCCAGCCTTATCCAGCCAAGGAGAGAACAGCGGCTCTGATAATTTTGCAAGCACAGCAGCAAAAATCATAAATCCGCCGATCATCATAAGCTTCTGAACGCTTGCTGCAACAGAGTCGCCAAGCGATTTGCCGAAGCTGCGGCCATCCTGCTCTCTTCCGAGGCGAAATGCCTCTGCAGCACGATGAAAGATGGTGCTGCGATGCTCCGCGTCATTGGCTGTAGCTGATTGTTTTTGACCTAGTTTCTGACCTAGTTGATGACCTGGCTGTTCCTGATCTGACCGCTCCTGACCAGGCTTTTCTTTACGGCTGAACAGCGTCATTATAAACATGACCCATAGCGCGGATATCCATACGGCTGCAGCAATAATGGCACCTACAATGGGCTTGTGCAGAAAGCCTGCGCCGATAACGACAAGCATAAATAATGGGTTTGGCATATGAGCGAGGGCTAGCAGCCGCTGGCCCTGTTGTTTTGTCACGACGTTTCTTTTGCGTAAGGAAGCTGTCGCTTCTGCTCCCGCGGGATAACCGCCCATCCAACCAAGAACTATCGCAAGCGCGGCTTCACCTGGCAGTTTAAACAGTCGGCTCATCAGCGGCTGGAGCAGAGAGCCTAGCGCATGTGTGAGCCCGAAGGCTGCAATAAGCTCAAACAATACGAGAAACGGCAATAAACCGGGGAATACAATGTTCCACCAGACGGTGAGTCCTTGAAGCGAGGCTTGAAACGCAGCATCTGGCTGAATGATGATGGCAACAACGAGCAATACGGACAGGAACGCTAACATAACTGTTTTAGCCAATGCTACTCCACTCCTTTAATCTGCTGCAAAAATACAAATGATGCGACACGCCGAAATGCAGGGCTAGGGCATCATGAGATGGACAATCATATACGTTAAATAGTACGCGTATAAAGTCATGGATAGACCATTTGGAGCAGCTTGTCTGCCTCAGAATAGTTAATGCTATATTTGACTGGCAAATTGGAAGTTTGAACGGGGTGTGCGATTGCAAAAACAACGATCAGATTTTCGCAGAATAGCAACGATCGCTGTATCGACAGCGGCTTTGATGTGGGTATTGTTATATGCTCCAACGCCCTATGTTGTTTATGAGCCGGGGATTGCTGTACCTGTTAAACCGATGGTAACGATTGAAAAGGGAGACGCTTTAGGAAAAGGCGACTTTTTGCTGACAGCAGTGAAAATGACGGAGCCTAATTTCTTGCGGACTTTTCAATCGATGTGGAATTCGAATATGGATGTGCATCTCAAACGAGATGTGCTGCAAGGTTACACAAAAGAAGAGTATGCACAAAGGCTAAGCATCATCATGCAGGGCTCGCAAAACAATGCGATTGAAGCTGCTTATCATTACGCAGGTTTACCCTATGCAAGCAAGCTGAACAGCTTTGTTATTACGGAAGTAAACCCTATCGATCACCCTTTGAAAAGTTCATTCAAAGCAGGAGATAAGCTTTTAGGCATACATGGCGAAAAACCGCCGAACAGCTTGGCGGATTTGTTTGAGTCGCTTAAAGCTTATGATAAGCAGCAAAACGTTTTATTTGATGTGGAGCGCATAGGGCAGCAGCTACAGGTTTCTTACTCATCGGATACATTAAAATCGGTCTCGACTAACGAGCAGCTCTTGAGTGTTCTGGGCATCGTAAACTTGACGGAACAACGCGGCTTGGACCCATCGGATCACAATAACCGCATCAGTATAAAAGTAGGCGATATTGGGGGGCCATCAGCCGGTCTCGTTTTTGCTTTGCAAGCTCTGGATCTGCTAACGAACGGTGATTTGTCGGGAGGTCATCGAATTGCGGCGACAGGCACGATTACTCCACTCGGAGAGGTCGGAGCTATTGGCGGAATAAAGCAAAAAGTTGTCATTGCAAGCGAGGAAGGCGCGGAGCTGTTTCTTGTTCCTTCTGATAACTATAAGGATGCCGAGGCGAAAGCAAAAGCGCTTAACGCCTCGATGAAGGTGGTCAGCGTAAGTACGTTGAAGGAAGCTGTGGAGCAAGTAAAAGTTTATCTAACTGGGAACGAAAGGTAACTTTCGATTATTTAATTCGATTAGGAATCGATGGTTACGGGTCTTTCCGTAAAATCACGGAATAACGATTGAGGGGCATGAATGCCCGGTACGCCTAGTGAATAGACACTGCTCGCTTGTGTATCAAGCTCCAAATAACGGAAGGGCTTTGGTGCTCTTGCTGCACTCAGCAGCACAGGCAATTTGGCACAATTTCGCATGCGTCGCAATAAAAGCTTGCCTTTTTCCGTAAAACCAAGCACTCTTATATATTCAACACCCGAAGCAAGCTTATCCGGTGTGAAATCAGATTTCTGATGTCCAAGCAGAATAGCAAGAAGTGAACGCTGCAGCTTCGTTCTCGTATAGCGCTTCGTTTTTAAAGCTTCTAGCAGGTCATCGAACTGGCGCGAGGGCAGCTTGGGAAGGGCATTCAAAATGCGATGCTCCAATCCTTCTGTCATCTCATGCAGGTTCGAAAGTTCATATGACGAGCGTGTTACAATCCCGTGAAGCAACGCATTCGTAAAAGGCTCCCAGCTGATCGGGCAACGTCCGCTAGCCCATTCCTGCTGCAGGATTCGCGTTGTGGATTCCGGTACATAAGCGCGCGCTTCCTCAAGAGAGCGTTTCTCGAGCAGCAGCTTGCGGATTGCGGTCGCGCTTGCGATTTGGCTGTCGGTTGCGGTTTCTTGATTGTACTGCGCTTTCTCACGAGTGATCGTGTGCGGCTCCATTTTGCCGCCTAGCCGCTTCAGCGCAAGCAAATAATGGAGCGCTAATGTATGATTAGGAAGCGCGAATGGAAAATTAGCGGCAGAGGAATAGCCCTGATCCGATAAGTAGGTGGTGATTGCGCTGCTATACGCGTTCGGATAACTAATTCCCGTTTGAAGCAGCTGCTTCAATAAGGCTTTAAAGGCTGGCGGCTCGTTTGTAATGAGCTCTGCTGCCTGTAGCAGCGGCTCAAGCTCACCGTTTTCCGTTCCGAAGCAGAAGCTGTCAACGACGCCTGTCGCCTCTAATAAGGACACAGCGCCATAGGCGAACCACTCTGCGGCCTGTGTTGCGTAAGCAACCGGCAATTCAATGACAAGATCGCAGCCGCCTTCAAGCGCCATGCGTGTTCTAGCCCATTTATCCAGCAGGGCGGGCTCGCCGCGTTGCAGGAAATGGCCGCTCATGACGGCAACGACGGCGTCGGATTGCGTTATTTTGCGCGATTGTTGCAAATGATACAAATGTCCGTTGTGAAATGGATTATACTCGACAATGAGCCCGACGGTGCGCATTCGCTTGATCCTCTCTCTGTTAAATGTTGGTTGTTTCACTATAGCATAGAGAGGGAGCACAATCACGGTCTGCATCAAGTGTTATTGAAAAACCGTGTGAAAATGTTGACAAAACAGTAGTCTGATAGATATAATAATCTTTGTTTGTTTGGGGTGATCTGATGCAGTTTCATATTCAAGAAACAATGTCCAAAGGGTTGAAAACTACAATCGACGAACAGCTCGATGTTAGTGACCTTTTTAAAGGACGCCAAGATGTTTATCGTACGGGACCTCTCCATGTATCGCTTCAGGTAACTGGGCACGAAGAGTTTATCGAAGTGGATGGCAAGCTTGCCATCGATCTCGAGCTTGCCTGCTCACGCTGCCTTGAACCGGTAAAGGATCATACGGTTATTCGATTCTCTGAAGTATTTAAGCGGGCTACGTCTGACGAAGACCGTGATGAGGATATGGAAGAGGAAGAGAGTGATTTCATTGAAGTAAATGCGGACAGACTGGACTTGAAGCCTTATGTGGAAGAAGCACTTCAACTGTTCATGCCTTTTGCGCCGCTTTGCAGCAATGATTGTAAAGGTCTCTGTCAGACTTGCGGACAGAACTTAAATGAGCACAAATGCAGCTGCTCCACGGAGAAGGTTGATATCCGTTTTGCAGCGCTAAAGGATCTATTTAAGGAATAAGAGTAGTGCTGATTGAATTTTTGAAGGAGGTGTTAAATATGGCAGTACCTCAGCGTAGAACATCCAAGACTCGCCGTGATAAACGTCGTACGCATTTCAAACTTGCAGTACCGGGCATGGTGAAGTGTGAGCAATGCGGCGAGCTGAAATTGGCTCACCACGTATGCAAAGTTTGTGGATATTACAAAACAAAAGAGATCATTTCCCAATAAGAAATGATGTCTGGGATAGCACTTCATCCAAGTGGTGAAGTGCTATTTTTTTGTTCATATCGATTCGTATGACGCTAGTGAATGGATGAAAAAGCAGTTATATTTTTATGCAACATTGCGCTCGAGCGTATTTTTTTATATACTTAATTAGTACCAGGTGATAATATCAAGCAACATACATATACTAATCGTACTGATGCCTCACGAGGCCGCGGAACGGATATAAGATTGTCTATCATTCACTATTTGGTAAAAGGTGGTGCCGAACATCGAACGAATGCCCAAACGGCAGCGGCATCAGCAGCTTGCCCGACACATTGATGAAAATCCTTTTATAACGGATCGGGAACTGACTAGGTTGCTCAAAGTAAGCATCCAGACGATACGCCTTGACCGGATGGAGCTTGGTATACCAGAGCTTAGAGAACGTCTGAAGCTGATGGCAGAACGTTCATACGACTCCGTTCGATCGCTCGCATTGCACGAGGTGATTGGTGATATTGTCGATTTGGAATTGGACAAGAGCGGCATCTCGGTATTCGAGATTCGTGAAGAACATGTATTCTCCAGAACGGGCATTGCACGCGGTCATCACGTATTTGCACAAGCAAATTCACTTGCCGTTGCTATTATAGATGATGAAATTGCACTTACCGTAACAGCGGACATTAGATTCATTCGACCTGTTAAGCTTGGGGAGAAATGTATTGCCAAGGCTTATGTTCGTTCCATTTCGGGCGAGCGAAGCAAGGCGAAGGTAGAGCTGTTCACATATGTCGGAGACGAAATGGTGTTCCRGGGTAACTTTGTTATTTATCGGTCCGCGGGAGACACAGATGCTGAAGGAGGAGACGTACGTGCGGATCGCTATTGATGCTATGGGGGGAGACAATGCCCCTGGCTTAATTGTGCAAGGAGCGCTTGACGCGGCGGCGCAGTGGCCCGATACAGAGCTGCTGCTCGTTGGTGAAACGTCTGTTATTGAACCGCTCATGAAAGGGCAGAAGCCCGCTAATATAACCATTTGCCATGCTGATGAGGTCATTGGTCCAGATGATGAGCCTGTTAAAGCGGTGCGCCGCAAAAAAGGAGCATCCATGGTCGTTGCTGGACAACTCGTTCGTGAAAAGCAGGCAGATGCTATGCTGTCAGCAGGCAATACTGGCGCTTTGATGGCGACTGGACTTCTTGTCGTCGGTCGAATGGATGGAATCGAACGGCCCGCGCTCGCTCCTATGATGCCTACGATGGATGATGTCGGCATTCTTACGCTTGATTTGGGAGCGAATATGGA
>NZ_JBFRDK010000167.1:0-19534 GCF_052113545.1 Paenibacillus sp. TAF43_2 | reverse complement strand
AATATGAGATGGCTGACTAAAGGTTAGCCAAGCTAGAAAGCTGCTTCTGAGACGGATGTTATCCGATCTTGGGGTGGTTTTTTTTTATGATCAGCTGCGCTCGCATACTTGTCTCAATCCCCACATATCCATGTATAAAGGAACAAGCTGTCCCAAGGACGATGGAAGCGGGGGAAAAATGAGATGTTAATGAAGGATAATGAGAAGCGGCGCAATCAGCATAAAAATCAAAATACAGGGGATCGGAACTCTGTCCCTTTACAAGAAGAGGACATATATTCAAACCCTAGCATGCCATACAAGCACGAATATTTTGATGAAGACGAGGCCGAGGAGCTTGATCCAGAGGTCGTTTGGAAAACCAATCCTAATCCATGGGCAAATTGGAAAGAGGACAAAGGGTATGTTGATAATAGAAGATTTGTAAAAGGGCCAGTTCTATCGAATGAGAACGATCCGGGATCAGGCGGCGGGAAAAATAATTATACTTTCGGCAAGGAGCTGAAATGGAAGCTAGCAGTAGCATTGCTGTTATTTGGCGCGGTATGGGCTATGTTTCGATATGATACGGAATACACGCTCAAGGGACAAGCGCTCGTGAAACAAGCGCTTACGGATGAGATTGATTTTGCAGCTGCGGCTGCTTGGTATAAGGAAACGTTTGCCGGGGCTCCATCCTTTATTCCTATTTTTCAGGACAATCCTGAACCTGCAGTAGGCGCGGATGGAACGGTAAAGCTGCCTATCGTAACCCCATTGGAAGGAGGCTCGCTTGTTCGAACGTTTGCGGAGATGCTAAATGGTATAGAGCTTGCTGGAAGCTCTGAAGCAGAGGTTGTTGCGGCAGAAACGGGGCGCGTATTGCTATTATCAGATCAGAGCACGCAAGGTTCGACTATTGTTATCCAGCATGTCAACCAGCGCGTAACCGTATATGGGATGCTTGGGAAAACGAATGTTAAAGTAAACGACTGGGTTGAGGCAGGGGATTCTATCGGCAACCTGCTGAAAGCTGAAGGTACGCAGCCAAGCCTGCTATATTTTGCTGTTAAACAAAATGATTTGTATATCGATCCCGTGGGCGTGATACCGATTGATTAAATGGAAAGGAATCCTATGGTCGGTCCATCCGTTGTTCGTTATCATTATGCTTGGGTCGGTCATGACAGGATATTTTGCCGAGCTGATTACCTTGTTTTTACTCGTGCTTGTTCATGAACTCGGCCATGTTATTGTTGCTCGGGGCTATGGCTGGACGATAAAGGAAGTAAAGCTGCTTCCCTTTGGCGGTGTGGTAGAGGTTGAAGAAGCCGGAGGTGTACCTGCAAAAGAAGAAGCAATTGTAGCGATTGCGGGTCCCTTGCAAAACGTTTGGATGGGACTAGCTGCTTGGGGCTGCGGGCAGCTTGGCATATGGGACTTGGCATGGGCGGAGTATGTATGGAAAGCAAATCTAATGATCGGCTTGTTCAACCTGCTGCCTATTCACCCGCTTGACGGAGGGAAGCTGCTGCAGGCGGCATTAAGCTATACGGTTAACTATTATAAAATGCTTATTTGGAGCGCGCGAGTCAGCTTGTTTTTTAGTGTGCTGATGATCATCGTCTCCTTGCTTCCATGGTTAGTGTATAAGGACGGCATTCAACTCAATCTGCTCATTGTCGGCATATTTCTTGTGATGACGAACTGGACGTATTATCGTAATGTTCCATATTTGTTTTATCGTTTTCTGATGTACCGGGAAAGGATCACGCTGCAGGCGCTGAGGCTCGGCCACATTGCAAGTCCTATTATCGTAAGCGGCAAGCAGTCAATCATCTCGGTAGCTAGGCTCTTTCAAAGGGAGCGATATCATTTGATATACATGGTGGAGTCGCACAGCAAGGAGGTCAGAGTACTTCCGGAGCAGAAAATTGTAGAAGGTTGTTTGTCCGAAAATAATCCGAATCGTGCAGTGTCGGAACTTTTCAGTTAAAATAGATGAAAAGCGTACGGGCAGGTGATATTCAGGAATGAAGCAAATGTTGATGCACGTTAACGGTGAAATGCTGCAAACCGCTGTACTGGAAAATGGCCGCCTAGTCGAATTTTTTATGGAAAAATCAAAAGCAAGCAGTTTGGTTGGCAATGTTTATAAAGGTCGTGTCGTGAACGTGCTGCCTGGCATGCAGGCGGCTTTCGTAGATGTAGGACTAGCTAAAAATGCATTTTTGTACATTGATGAGCTGCTCCACCCTCATTTGGAAAAACAGCCAGCTGAAAAGCCGCTCATTCAAAATATAATCAAGCCTGGACAGGAATTGCTCGTCCAAGTTATGAAGGAGCCGCTGGGTGGCAAAGGCGCCCGTGTCACTACACATTTTTCACTGCCTGGCCGGTTTCTTGTTTATATGCCAAATGCCGATTATATAGGCGTTTCCAAAAAAATCAGTTCCGAAAGCGAGCGGTCGAGATTGCGAGCCATCGGCGAGAAGCTGCGTGAGCTGGAGGAAGGCATTATTTTACGAACGGCGGCTGGCGCTGAAAGCGAGCTGTCTTTGCATGCCGATGTCGCTGGGTTAAGAGAGATTTGGCAAAGCATCTCGGAACGAAGCGTGGAAGCGACTGCGCCAAGCGAGCTGCATAGGGAGGCAGGTCTCATGCGGCGGGCTGTACGAGACACGCTTACGATGGATATGGATGAAATATGGATAGACAATGCGGAGAGGTTTCAGGAAGCGTCAGCACTGCTGGAGGAAATGACCCCTCAGCTTCGTGAGCGGTTAAAATGTTTTGAATCAAGGCAAGGCAATTCTTTATTTGATACGTATCGTGTGACGGAGCAGGTAACACGAGCGTTCGAGCGCAAAATTCAGCTTACCTGCGGGGGGCATCTCATATGGGAAGAGACGGAAGCTCTTACGGTTATAGATGTGAACACAGGCAGATTTATTGGAACATCCGGCCTTGAGGACACGGTGTTCCGCACGAATATGGAAGCAGCAGACGAGATTGCAAGATTGCTCCGAGTTCGAGATGTAGGCGGCATTATTATTATTGATTTTATTGATATGGAGCAGGACAACCATCGCGAGCAGGTTATGCAAAGACTCGTAGAAAAAGCGCGCAATGATCAAACCAAATGTACGATTTTGGGCTGGACAAAGCTCGGACTAATTGAAATGACGCGTAAAAAGGCTCGTGAGAATGCTGTCCATCAACTGATCGAGCGCTGTGAGAGCTGCGGAGCGCAAATAAAATGATCAGAGTTGTATAAATAGTTTAAATTTTCTTGTTGGATGAATTGATATAGCTTGCATAGTATGGTACAATCTTTGGGTGTGTGTCTCGTACCTCAGTGGAATGGGACGTACAAGTACCGCTCCGATTGGGTAAACAAGCGTTTGCGGCGCATGCCGTGAGCCACCTGAATTAGGCGAGTCTTCGAAAATAAGGAGGTGCACCAACAATGTTCGCAATTATCGTAACTGGCGGCAAGCAATACAAAGTTCAGGAAGGCGATGTAATCTACATCGAAAAACTGGATTCTGAAGCAGGCGAAAGCGTAACGTTTGATCGTGTTTTGGCGGTTTCTAAAGGTGACGGTCTTGTAACTGGAACTCCGGTTGTTTCCGGCGCTACAGTAACAGGCAAAGTCGAGAAACAAGGCAAAGGCCAAAAAATCATCGTTTACAAATACAAAGCCAAAAAGAACTATCGTCGTAAGCAAGGTCATCGTCAACCGTTCACAAAAGTAACAATCGAGAAAATCCAAGCGTAAGAGGAATTTCTATGATAACAGTTACCTTTGTACGAAGAGCCGCTGACAGACGTATCGTATCATTTGCGGTCGAAGGACATGCTAAATATGCGAAGCCCGGCAAAGATATCGTTTGTGCGGGTGTATCAGCCATATCGGTTGGTACCGTTAACGCGATCGAAGCTCTAGCGGGAGAGGAGCTCCCTGCCAAGATGAAGAACGGCTGGCTATCGTCGGATATTCCGACGCTTGCAGACGAGGCTTCAGACGGCCGGATGCAGCTGCTGCTGGAATCGATGGCGGTTATGCTTGACACTATTGCAAAATCATACGGCAAGCATGTCGTTATTCATGAACATCTTAATGCGTAGGCATTCGGTGCAGGTTTGTTTTACAAGCCTCTAGTTCATGCTTACGGTGCAGCTTTGCTCACCAATCCTTTAGAAGGAGGGAATAACTATGTTGAAACTGAATCTTCAGCTCTTCGCTTCGAAGAAAGGTGTAGGTTCCACTAGAAACGGACGTGACTCACAGTCGAAACGCCTTGGCGCTAAACGTGCTGACGGTCAAACCGTATCTGCTGGAAGCATCTTGTTTCGTCAACGCGGAACAAAAATTCACCCAGGAACTAACGTAGGCATCGGGAAAGACGATACGCTTTTTGCATTAGTAGAAGGCGTAGTGAAGTTCGAACGTTGGGGACGCGACCGCAAAAAAGTGAGCGTGTATCCAGCTGTTCTTGCTCCGGTAGCTGCAGCAGTAGAAGCTTAATACAACCTTATATATGCAACAAGCCCCGGCCTGCATCGCTTGGCCGGGTTTTTTTATTCCATGGCTGATGACCGTAGGACGGCTGCGTGATATACTGGATAAGCAAGCAAAAATGCCTAAGGCGTCTTGGACGCTGAAGCAGCTTTGACGGGAAAATATAATGTATACGTTGTTATATTTTCGGGAAATACGAAGAAAGTAGGTTTAATCGATGGGACGCTTAACAACGGTGAAATATTACGCGGGGGCAACCATTTTGTTGCCATGCGCCGCTGTATTTATTTGGCCCAATCAAGTGTGGTTAACTGCTGTCTTTCTCGTTTGGCTTATAGCTGTTGCGACTTACTGGATACGAACGGAACGGAAAGAGCACGCAGAGCGGACTGCGCGAACGATTCAATCGTTGCAAAACTCTGCAATACGAACTCTCAATCATCATCGTCATGACTGGATGAACGACCTGCAAGTCGTGTTTGGCTATATTAGGCTCAAAAAGCTGGATAAAGCCGCCGAGTATGTGGAGAAAATAAGTGAACGGATGGCTGTGGAGAGCAGTATATCCAAGCTAGGTGTTCCATCACTGATTAGTTATATTCAATCGTTTCGTACGATATCGAATTCGCTGGAGTTACAAATTGTAATTAAAGGCGACATTCATTTAAACGAAATAACGGCAGATGCCGATCAAATAGCCGAAACGCTCATTCATACGATTAACGCATATCGGTTTGCGGCTAAGCCTGGCTATGGTAATGCTGCTGTTCTTACGCTTACGCTATCGCTGGATGAGGATGCACTGTATGCAGCCTTCTATTATGATGGCGAACTAATCAATGAACAGCAATGGAAGCAAAAAATACAACAGCAGTTGGAAGGCGCGCCAATGCAGCCGATCAACTTCGAGCAGCCGTATGCAAAGGTGTTGCTGAGGGCGGAAATGCGCGCATGAACGGGGGCACATCATGTTTGTCGATAAAGCGAAGATATTTGTAAAAGGCGGCGACGGAGGCGATGGTATCGTTTCTTTTCGCCGTGAGAAGTATGTAGAGCAGGGCGGTCCTGCAGGTGGCGACGGAGGCCGAGGCGGCGACTTGATATTTCAAGTTGACGAGGGTCTGCGTACACTGATGGACTTCCGCTATCAGAAGCATTTCAAGGCTGATCGCGGCGAGCGCGGAAAAGTAAAAAGCATGCACGGAGCGGGTGCTGATGATACAATCGTACGGATTCCGCCCGGTACAATAATCGTTGATGACGATACGCAAGAAATTATTGCGGATATGACTCGTCACGGTCAACAAATCGTTATTGCAAAAGGCGGACGAGGCGGACGAGGCAACATTCGCTTCGCTACGCAAAACAATCCAGCTCCTTATATTTCGGAGAATGGTGAAGAAGGACAAGAGCGCTGGGTTGTTCTTGAGCTAAAGGTAATGGCAGATGTAGGCCTTGTTGGTTTCCCAAGCGTAGGCAAATCAACCCTGCTATCTGTCGTTTCTGGCGCTAAGCCGAAGATCGGCGCTTATCACTTTACGACCATTACACCGAATCTAGGTGTCGTTGACGTTGGGGATAGCCGCAGCTTTGTAATGGCTGACTTGCCTGGGCTTATCGAAGGAGCGCATGAAGGCGTTGGTCTGGGTCATGAGTTTCTTCGTCACGTAGAGCGGACGAGGGTTATTGTTCATGTCATCGACATGTCAGCGTCTGAAGGCCGCGATCCTTTTGATGATTGGGTGAAAATCAACGAGGAGCTTGTTCTCTATAATGAGAAGTTAGCAGATCGTCCACAAATTATTGCTGCAAACAAAATGGACATGCCGGATTCTGAGGAGCAGCTTGAGTTGTTCAAGCAAAAGCTCGCAGAAGTTAGCGGTGAACGTCAATATGAAATTTTGCCAATCTCCTCGCTAACGAAAAAAGGCGTACAGGAGCTACTATATAAAGCGGCTGATATTCTTGATACGGTTTCAGAGGAAGTTGAAATCGCGGATGTGAAAGATGTTGCTGAGCGTAAAGTTTATACGTATGAGAAGCGCGAAGAAACGACTTTCACCATCCATAAGGAAGATGAAGTGTTCGTTATTGTTAGTGCTGGCATTAGCAACTACATGAAACGGATGAATTTGACTTCCTATGATGCTGTTATGCGTTTTGCACGCACGATGCGCAAAATGGGTGTCGATGCCGAGCTTCGTAAGATGGGGGCAAAAGACGGTGATATGGTTCAAATCGGCGACTTTGCTTTTGAATTCTTCGAGGGCAGCGACTATAATCCGAATGGCTAGAGCATTCGCACATATTAACAAATGAAGACGGCGAAAGCCGTCTTTTCTTGTTTTGCCTATTGCCCCAAACTGTATATTTCGATATAATGTCCACTATAGGTGAACAATTGTCTTTTTGAGGAGGACGTATAGTGACGAAACGCTATTATGTCGTTCGAGAGGATATTTTACCGGAAGCGATTATGAAGACGATACAAGTGAAGGAGATGCTTGGCCGAGGTGATGCGGCAACCGTACATGAGGCGGTTGAACGTGTTGGACTTAGCCGAAGCGCTTTTTATAAGTATAAAGATGGTGTCTACGCGCTAAATGAACTGGAACGAGAACGTATTGCGACCATTTCTATGGATTTGGAGCATCGTTCAGGCGTACTCTCCAACGTACTTAGCATGGTGGCGAGCCAGGATGGCAATGTGCTGACGATGAATCAGTCCATTCCGCTCCAAGGTTTCGCTAATGTCGTCATTTCGGTCGATATTTCGCAGCTTTCCGGAGAACTGTCATCGCTGGTTGAAATGCTTCGCAGTCAGCCAGGCGTGCGTAAAGCTTCGGTCATCGGACAAGGATAACAGAATTGATAATGGAGGGTATATATGAAGCCGGTTAAAGTTGGTTTATTAGGTCTTGGTACAGTTGGTACAGGTGTAGTTCGAATTGTTGAGGGGCATCAGGATGATTTGGCTAGTCAGGTCGGTTCGCCGATCGTAATTGAGAAGGTGCTCGTTCAAGATAAAAGCAAATCGCGTAATATTGCTGTGGATGCAAGCAAGCTGACTGAGGATCCTTGGGAAGTCATCCGCCATCCTGAAATTGATGTTATCGTTGAGGTTATGGGTGGAATTGGGCTTACGAAAGAATATATACTAGAAGCGCTGTCCCTCGGCAAACATGTCGTAACGGCAAATAAAGATTTGATGGCAATGCACGGTCCAGAAATATTGGCCAAAGCCAAAGAAAACCGCTGCGATGTTTTGTATGAAGCGAGCGTAGCCGGCGGTATTCCGATTATTCGTACACTTGTCGAAGGTTTCGCCTCCGACCGCATTAATAAAATTATGGGCATTGTGAACGGCACAACGAATTTTATTTTGACAAAGATGAGTCAAGAAGGCGCTTCGTATCTAGATGTGCTTAAAGAAGCGCAGGAGCTTGGTTATGCGGAGTCAGACCCGACATCAGATGTCGAAGGACTTGATGCAGCGCGCAAAATGACAATTCTTGCTACGATCGGATTCCGTGCCAATGTTGCGCTTGAGGATGTATCCGTTCAAGGCATTTCTTCGGTATCCAAAGAAGATATTTTGTACGCGAAGCGTCTTGGCTATGAAGTGAAGTTGCTTGGTATCGCAGAGCGTCAGGATGATTTGATCAGCATCAGCGTTCAACCAACGATGGTGAAGCAATCGCATCCTATCGCATCGGTAAACGGCGTGTTTAACGCGGTTTATGTATATGGCGAAGCTGTTGGTGAAACGATGTTCTACGGTGCAGGCGCAGGTGAGCTTCCGACTGCTACGTCGATCGTATCCGATTTGGTGGCTGTTGTGAAAAACCTGAAGCTTGGTGTGAACGGCATGCAAGGAAGCCTTGCTTATAAAGAGAAGAAGCTCAAGACTGACGAGCAGATCTCATCTAAATATTTCATTTTGCTTAAAGTGGCAGATCGTGCCGGTGTACTAGCGCGCATAACGCAAGTATTCGCTGATTTTGAGGTCAGCTTGGAGTCGGTATTGCAGCAGCCGACACCGTCTAATCCGGAAGCTGAGATCATCATCATCACTCATGACGCGAACAAAGCAGCTATCCAGAAGGTGCTTGCTAAGTTTGACTCGCTGGATGTCGTTCATAAAGTGAAAAGCGTCTATCGCGTAGAAGGATAAATCTTATGAACAATCGCAGAGTAATCGTAAAAATACCAGCAAGTACAGCAAATCTCGGACCAGGATTTGATACGCTTGGGATGGCTCTTTCGCTATACGCTTGGATTGAAATGAGCATCTCTGAACAAACGAAATTCCAGTTTTACGGTGATCAAATGAATGGATTGCCAAAGGACAAAACGAATTTAATCTATAAGGTTGCACAGCTTGTGTTCAAAGAAGCTGGCGTATCCGTGCCAGAGCTCTCGATTTCGATGCACAGCGATATTCCGCTCACTCGTGGACTAGGCAGCAGCGCGTCTGCAATTGTAGGCGCTCTGGTTGCTGCGAACGCGTTGATTGGCAGTCCGCTCACGGATGACAAGCTGTTCCAAATGGCAACAGCGCTGGAAGGCCATCCGGACAATGTCGGCGCGTCACTATACGGCGGCATTGTCGTCTCGGCTTGGGATGGGGAGCGAGCAGATTATGTGAGAATTGAGCCGCATCAAAGGCTGAAGACGCTTGTCGCGATTCCAGCCTTTCAGCTGTCGACGGAGAAGGCGCGTCATGCGCTTCCGTCTACAATCAGTATGGCTGACGCCATATTTAACGTCAGCCGCAGCTCTTTGCTCGTCGCAGCGCTTGCTGGCGGCGAGCTAGGTATGATTCGCCATGCGATGAAGGATCGGCTGCATCAGCCTTACCGTGCAGCCCTGATTCCCGGCATGGCAACTATACTGGAGCGCGCGGTAGAGCACGGCGCGCTTGGTGCTGCGCTAAGCGGAGCAGGGCCGACGCTGATTGCATTTGTTGAGGATACGGAAGCCGGTGCTGCACACAGCTCGGGCGAATCCATGCTTGAAACATTTCTGCTTGATACGCTGAAGCAGGAGGGCATTGAAGCGAATACGCTATGGCTGTCGCCAAGCGCTCAAGGTCCTCAAATTACGATAGAGGAAATTTCTTCGCAGCCTGCGATTCCTCTTCCGGATCGAATTAAAGGAGATATGAAGCGATGAAGACGATAGCGGTTTTACCTGCTGGATCTGTATCGGATGAGGCAGCAAGACATTTATTCCGCGGTGAAGAAATAAACTGGAAGCATCACCGGCTAATATCCGATGTGTTCCTGTCTACTGTCAATGGAATAAGTGATTACAGCATCATTCCGATCGAGAATACGATTGAGGGTTCTGTTAGCCTTCATATGGATTGGCTTGTACATGAGGTTGATATTCCGATTCAAGCGGAGTGGGTGTACCCCTCCATTCAAAATTTGATTGGCCGGCAATCTGAGCTGTTAAACGATAATCGGGAAATGGACTACTCACGTATTACTAAAGTGATCAGCCATCCTGTAGCGATCGCACAGTGCTTGCAATTTCTGCGTACACATCTTCCGCATGCGGTTACAGAACATGTCAGCAGTACAGCTGAGGGCGTTAGAATCGTTCAAAACAACCCGAATGCCGGTTTGGCAGCTATTGGTACGATGACAGCTGCTGCGAACGAGAAGCTTGATGTTCTTGCGAGTGAGATTACAGATCATGATAATAATTACACTCGTTTTTTGCTGGTCGGATCAGAGCCCTATACCGATCGTAAGTCCGATCATATAAAAACGAGCATCTTAATTACATTGCCAGAGGATTACCCGGGAGCGCTACACCAGGTTCTTTCTGCTTTTGCATGGCGCAAAATCAACTTGACCCGAATTGAATCGCGCCCGACGAAGAAGAAGCTCGGCAATTATTATTTCTTCATCGACATTGATATGGCTCTTGATACCGTTCTGCTTCCTTCAGCCATTCAAGAAATTGAAGCAATCGGATGTCAGGTTCGCGTATTAGGAAGCTATCCAAGCTTTACTGAATTCAAGAAATAAGCATAGCTGGTTGCTCTAAAGCGTAGAATGAAACGATACATGAATAGAAAGCCGAGTTCACTCTGATGGGTGAACTCGGCTTTTTACTATTTTTTTTGTGAAAGTGGAGACACCTGCCCATATTCTGCATAGGATGTAAGGATTGATAATAGGCATTAGCAGTGCCTGGTTATTCAGAACGTGACAGGAGGTTAACAACGAGTGAAAATCCATATTGTGAAGAAGGGCGAGTCGTTATACTTTATCGGCCAAAAGTATAATGTATCGCTCGAAGAGCTTTTGAAGCTGAACCCGGGTATTACGAATCCGGACGCCATTGATGTTGGCATGAAGCTGAAAATTCCTTCAAGCCAAACGGGCGGCGCAGGAGGTGGAATGGACATCATGCATCAGCATATTGTGAAACAAGGTGATACCCTTTGGAAGCTCTCGAAAGCTTGGGGCGTGCCGCTCGCGGATATGATTAAAGCGAATCCGCAGCTCAAAAATCCGAATGTATTGCTTACTGGTGAAGTTGTGAATATTCCTAAAGTAGGCGAAACCATGACTGAAGGAACTGGTGGCCAAGGTACTGGAGGTACTGGACAACAAGCTGGACAGAGCGTGGCACAAAACACGGGAGGTCATCACGCCCTTCACCCAAGCTCAATCATGCAAGGGGTACAGGGCTGGGTCGGAAAGCTTTCTACAGCGCCTATTATTGGAAAAACACCAACAGCTCCAATTGCAGGCAAGACGCCAACTGCGCCTATTGCACCAGCACCGGTAGCCCCTGCTCCTGAAACGCCTGTTGCACCTGTTCAAGAGAAAAAACCAACAGCACCTATTGTGAAGCCAGTAGAACCAGCTCCTCTTCCTGCCCCTAAGGCGGCAGCAGTTGAGCCAGCCAAAAAGGCGCTGCCGATCGAAAAGCCTGTTGAGAAAAAGCTAAAACCGATTCATTCCGAATACAAGCCAAATGTTGATTTATTCAAGCAATATGGCATCCCAGCAACCGAAGCATTATCCTTGTATGATTTGCCAAAAGCACCTGAAGCAATCTCGCCAGCTGCACAGCAGCCTACTTACGGAGGATATGGGCATCATCAGCCAATGATGACTATGCCGGCTCAGATGGGATATGGTTACGGTCAACCGATGACCATGCCAATTCAGTCGGGGTATGGATTTGGTCAACCAATGACCATGCCTGCTCACATGGAACATGGCTACGGTTACGGAGATTGGCATCAACCTGTGCCATTCGGAAGTACGGTAAGCCCAATGCATGAAGGCATCGAGGCGCCATTTGAGTGTCCGCCGGGGATGGTATTTGTCGGCAGTTACCCATCTCCATCCAGCATGCCTATGGGCGTTGGCCCTGAATGGGGCTATGGTTATCCCATGATAAATCCACTCCAGCATGGCATGCAGGAAAATGGTCAAATGGTAGCCGGAACTTCTGCTTTCCCGAACCAAAGCATGGTATCGCCGCTGGCAACACAGCCAAACCAGGGCATGGTATCGCCGCTGGCAACACAGCCGAACCAAGGCATGGTATCGCCGCTGGCAACACAGCCAAACCARGRCATGGTATCGCCGCTGGCAACACAGCCAAACCARGGCATGGTATCGCCGCTGGCAACACAGCCGAACCAAGGCATGGTATCGCCGCTGGCAACACAGCCGAACCAAGGCATGGTATCGCCGCTGGCAACAAAGCCGAATAAAGGTAAGGTGTCCCCTCAAGCTACACAGCCGAACCAAGGCAGTGTATCAACGCTGGCAACACAGCCGAACCAAGGCGCGGTATCGCCATTTGCTGCACAGCCAAACCAAGGCGCGGTATCGCCATTTGCGGCACAGCCGAACCAAGGCGCGGTATCGCCATTTGCGACACAGCCGAACCAAGGCGCGGTATCGCCATTTGCGACACAGCCAAACCAAGGCGCGGTATCGCCATTTGCGGCACAGCCAAACCAAGGTGCAGTATCGCCGTTTGCAACACAGCCAAACCAAGGCATGGTATCGCCGTTTGCAACACAGCCAAACCAAGGCATGGTATCGCCATTTGCAACACAGCCGAACCAAGGCATGGTATCGCCATTTGCAACACAGCCGAACCAAGGCATGGTATCGCCGTTTGCGACGCAGCCGAACCAAGGCATGGTATCGCCGTTTGCGACGCAGCCGAACCAAGGCATGGTATCACCTTTTGCAACACAGCCGAACCAAGGGATGGTATCGCCGTTTGCAACACAGCCGAACCAAGGGATGGCTTTCCCATCGAGCATGCAGCCTGAATATGGTTATGGCTCCGGCTATGGTCATGGCGGTCATGGGAATGTAATGCCGGTTCAAGTGCAAAATGATGGCGGTTATGGTTATCCTGTAGCTGGTTTCTCCCCGTACTCACAGCCGTTTCCATCTAATCAGGGTTGGCCTCAAACAGCCGGTGTAGGCAATATGAATCAAGACGATTGCGGCTGCAAAGGAAATCGTTCTGATCAAAACACCGCAAAAGGAGCATACTATCAAAAAATATAAAGAAGGGGTCTTCCCTATGATGGAATTCAGCCTTTGGAAAAACTTAAAGAAACGTTTAAAGAGAAAGCGGCGTCCCGTTTGGATGTTAGGCGTTATTATGTTTTGCTTGCTAGCAGGCTGGCTCTTTATCGCTAATAAAAATGTTGTCACAGCTGCACCCAAGCCATCAGCGAATCAAACGAGCGTTATTCAAGAGCTTGAAAAGCTTGATGGAGCGCTATCTGCAAAGCTGCGCCTCGTATATGTGTGCGGCGAAGAATCGAAGCTTCTGGGTCAATTGATGAGTAAGGAGATTGTTCAGCTAGTGCTTGCACATCCGGAGTGGAAGGTCATGTTGAATCAAGAACAGGGTACCGTTCAGTTTGAAGAGCGTATTGAGGATTTGTCCGAGCATTGTAAAGCGAATGCGTATATGGGCGTCGACAAGAAAGGGAATCTTACACTTTATGACGGAGCTCCAAAAAAAGAAAAGGTTGTTCGAACCTTTTTCCAGCTGGACGTACGTTATATGGAGAGCAGTTTGCCGCAGGATAAGCTGGACCAGCTTACCAGAGGGATTCGGATAACCGACATGGAAGAATATAATAGTGTTCTATCCACCTATAGCGACTATGCTATTGAGCAAAATCAGAAAGTAATGAACCCAGCCTATCAGCAAGAGTAAGTGACAAAGGAGATCGCACATCATCGTGCGGTCTCCTTTCTTTATGTCTAAAGGCCGAAATATCAAACGCGCGTTCTCATTCACGCCATCTTTTGCTATAATGGATGAAGCAACTTTCAGTGAGTATGTGGAGAAAGCAGTTATTTTGAGGAGATGACCGTTTGCGCGTTCTTGGAATTGACCCTGGTTATGCGATCGTTGGATTTGGTTTCATAGATAAGATCGGACACAAGCTTACGCCCGTGCAATACGGTGCGATTCAGACGGAAGCTCATACGCCTTCAGAGCAGCGTTTGCTGCAAGTTTACGAGTCTGCGGGCGCTTTAATGGATAAATATAAGCCGGATACTGTGGGCATAGAGAAACTATTTTTTAATCGAAACGTGACGACGGCTTTTGATGTGGCGCAGGCTAGGGGCGCTATTATTTTGGCTGCTGCGCAGCGTGGATTGCCTATTGGCGAATATACGCCGCTTCAAGTAAAGCAGGCGGTTGTTGGTTATGGCAAAGCGGAGAAGAAACAAGTGCAAGAAATGGTTAAGGTTTTTTTGAAGCTTTCGGCAGTGCCGAAGCCCGATGATGTTGCCGATGCGCTCGCTGTTGCGATCTGTCATGCGCACTCGGTCGTGCTCAATCAGAAAATAAATGAGGTGAAACGTTCATGATCGATTTTTTAAGAGGCAATGTCGTCCATCTAGAATCCGAATATATCGTTCTGGACGTAAGAGATACCGGCTATCGTGTATTTACTCCTAATCCGTATGCATTTGCAAAAAAAGAAGAGCCCGTCGTCGTCTATATTCATCATAACGTTCGCGAGGATGCTGTTTTGTTGTTTGGCTTTGAGACGAGAGAGGAGCAGACGCTGTTCCGCAAGCTGCTGGAGGTATCCGGCATTGGTCCGCGCGTCGCTTTGGGCATTTTGTCAGGAGGTCGACCGGATGCGGTTATAGCCGCTATTCAGCAGGAAAATATAGCGTTTCTCATTAAGCTTCCGGGCATAGGTAAAAAAACCGCACAGCGGATGATTCTAGATCTAAAGGACAAGCTGATCGGGGCGGGGCTGGATGGAGGTCTTTTGACTGCAGCAGGTGTTGCGCTTGATCTCACATCGAGCAGGCATTCAGGTCAAGGCGCAGGCACCGCTTGGCAGGAAGCAAGGGAAGGGCTTGCTGCGCTGGGCTACACAGCAGCGGAGCTTGATAAAGCATGGAATGGATTGCAGCATAGCGTTACGGCGGAGGAATCAGTCGATTCTTTGATGAAGCGGGCTTTGCAGCAGCTATTTAAAGGTTAAAGTAGGGAGATGAAGGCAGATGGATGATAGAATCATTTCCGCCAACCTGATGATGGAAGATCAGGCAGTTGAGCTCAGCTTGCGTCCCCGTTATTTAGCCGAATATATTGGGCAAACAAAAGCCAAGGAAAACTTGAAAATATATATTGAAGCAGCAAAATTGCGCAAAGAAGCGCTTGATCATGTACTGCTGTATGGTCCTCCGGGTCTTGGTAAAACGACTTTGTCGAACATTATTGCCAATGAGCTCGGAGTGAGCCTTCGCACGACATCCGGACCTGCAATTGAACGTCCTGGTGATCTTGCTGCACTGCTCACGAACCTGCAGGAAGGCGATGTACTCTTTATTGATGAAATTCATCGCCTTCATCGCACGGTAGAAGAAGTATTGTACCCGGCAATGGAAGACTTTGCACTCGATATTATGATTGGCAAAGGGCCGAGCGCTCGATCGGTTCGACTCGATTTGCCGCCTTTTACTTTGATTGGCGCGACTACAAGAGCAGGGCTTTTATCAGCACCGCTTCGTGATCGTTTTGGCGTAGTGAGCCGATTAGAATTTTATACGATGGATGAGCTTGCGTTCATCGTGGCTAGAACAGCGGAAATATTGAATGTCAGCATTGTAGGAGAAGCGGCTTCTGAGATTGCGATGCGGTCTCGAGGAACACCTCGGATTGCGAATCGTCTTCTTAAACGAGTGCGTGATTTCGCGCAGGTGCGCGGCGACGGCGTGATCACACATGATATCGCGCGTTCGGCGCTTGAGCTGCTGCAGGTAGATAAAATGGGACTCGACCTCATCGATTTCAAAATGCTGCAAGCGATGATGACTACTTTTGCCGGCAGGCCAGTTGGCCTTGATACAATTGCAGCAACGATAGGCGAAGAAAGCCAAACGATTGAGGATGTCTATGAGCCGTATTTAATGCAAATCGGTTTTCTACAGCGAACGCCGCGAGGCCGGATTGCTACGGAAAACGCCTATCGTCACCTAGGTCTACCAATACCGGGGAGGTAGTACGCCATGAGTTCCAGAGCCAATGGTGCCGCTGAGAAACTTTATGTTATCTATGATGGCCATTGCAATCTGTGCCTGGGTTCCATTGCGAAGCTGAAGGAGCTTCATTCTAAAGCGGATTTGCATTATGTTCAAATTCAACAGTTGGAGGCAGCAGGCAGTACGGAACAGCTAATTCCCTCCGTTGGTTTGTTGAAATTTGATGAGTTGTATGAGAAAATGCATGTTGCTGATGAGCAGGGGCAGCTCTTTGCTGGTGCGGATGGAATTGTCCGTATATTAAGAACGGTAAAGGGCTTCCGCTGGCTATCCGTACTATATCGAATACCTGGTATGAGAAGCATAGCAAATCGTATGTACAAATTTGTAGCCAAAAGAAGATATGAATGGTTTGGATCTACAGAACAAAGCTGTTCCGTTAATGGCTGCGAATTGCCGCAGAAGAGGGAGGAGAACAACAGGAATGTCAATTAAACGGAATATGAAGCGTTACTTAATCATGACGATCGCAATTGTACTGCTCGCTACAGCTTGGACAGGCTCTCCATCACAGGCAGCAGTGCCAAAGCTCGACAATATCCGAGTTGCTTTGTTTATGCAATTGCCTGGGAAATACGATGATACGACAGCAGCTGCCACATTTTCATCAACGGGTGGAATGAGCATCGGTGTAAGGCAGCCTGATGGCATCAATAATTGGTTTAATGTAGATGGAGCAGCTACAGCTCGATTCGCAGTTGACAGCTTTAAAGTCAAAGTGTACGAGAGCTCCACGTTTGCTTCAGCTCTAGCTGTGCAGAAACGTTTGCAAGCTTTGAAAGGTACTGCTTTTATAACATCCCTTTCAAAAAATGGTGCAATCATCTATCAGGTTATTGAAGGTACATACAAAACAGCTGCAGAAGCTGTGACTGCACAAACGAAGTGGAAGGGTGATAGTGAGCTGTCTAAGCTAATTGGAGGCTCGAACTCGGTGGTTCAAGGCCCACTTCATTTGGAGAGCGGTCCTTTGACCAGCAAAGCGGATGCGATAGCAGCAGCAAGCGGCTTCGGAGCAGTTGGCCTCGATGCCTATGTTGCTATTCGTTCACAGCAAAGTGGATCAGCGTACTACTCGGTAATGGTAGGGGCGGCTGTATCAGCTGCTGAGCTGCAAATTGTTAAAGCAGCTGCCGCAAATGCTTCAGGCGGAGCTGCGTTGAAGGAGGCCGATGCTAGTTCGGCTTACTTGCTCATAAGAAATGATCATACCGTAACTGCCAAAGCTGAAAGCAGTACTGAGCTCTATATGTTTGCTGGCAACGATACGAAGGTTACGGTATCTCCAATCGGGAATGATCCAATTAAGCTGAACGAGCGGAGCGCTCGCAGCTATAGAGGACTATTTGAGCTTAGTATATTAAATGGACGGATGGCAGTCGTAAATGAACTTCCATTTGAACAATACTTATATTCAGTTGTAGGTGTGGAAATGTACCCTACATGGCCTATCGAAGCACTTAAGGCACAAGCGGTTGCTGCACGCACTTATGCTTTAAATCGAGGATTTGGTTTCCAAATCGCACATGTCGTGGATACGACTTTAAGCCAAGCTTATTACGGTGTAGGCTCAGAGCGGCCATCAACTATTGCTGCCGTCGAAGAGACAGCAGGCGAAGTTGCATTGTACAATGGAAAAGCAATTGATGCGATCTATTCAGCCAACAGTGGTGGATTTACGGCTGATGCCAAAGAAGCATGGGGCAACGCAGTTCCTTATATGCAGGCTGTCAAAAGTCCGGACGCTTCATCGGAGGTAGGTTTGAACAATTGGTACCGCGTTGTTGTCCCTAGCGGAGCTATTGGTTATATTAGAGAGGATTTACTAGCCGAGACAGGAGAAACGACAGCAGCGGGAAGTCGTATCATGCTAGTAAATACAAACGGAACAAAAGTGCGCAAGCATCCACTTATACAGGATACGATCCCTGTCATTGCAACGGTTGACAATGGAACACGGGTCGTTGTGCTGGATAAAAGTGTAGAATCCAATTCAATGACTTGGATACGTGGTCCTTACAGCGCACAAGAAATGTTAACAACGATTAACGGCAAAGTGAAAACTCCCGTCTCAGGTCCGCTCAAATCACTCGAAGTGAGCCAGCGCGGCGCTTCAGGGCGTGCGACAGAAATTGCAGCAAATGGACAAAAGCTAACTGTTACTTATCCAATTGATTATCGTGCTGCACTAGGTGTACAAGGGTCCTTGCCTAGTACGTTGTTCCAGATTGAGGAAACCGCGAAGATTGCTATGCTTGGTGCTGGAGCTACAACACGTACGAAGCCGTCGGATTCGAATCCTGTTTATATGATTAGTGCTGGAGGCACAAAAACAGAGGCGGTTAACGCTAACTTGTTTATATTAGATGGCAGCGGTAATATTCGCGCAGCTACGAAGGAGCCTTCATTCCGTTTTGTAGGGTCTGGCAACGGACACGGGGTCGGATTATCGCAATACGGAGCATTAAGCCTAGCTCAGCAAGGGTATGACTATCAATATATTTTGAAATACTACTACAAAGATGTCACCATCGCTAAGGAATGATTGAATCGATATGAACGTAGAATGGTTTGATTTTGAATTGCCGGAACATTTAATTGCTCAGACGCCATTGCTTGACAGAACGGCCTCGAAATTGCTTGCATTAAACAAGCAAACAGGCGAGTTGAACCACAATAGATTTACGGATTTAGAGCAGTATGTTAAGCCTGGAGACGTTCTAGTTCTAAATGACACTAGAGTTATTCCAGCCAGGTTGACGGGGATGAAGAGCGATACGGGCGCTAAGATTGAGCTGTTGTTATTGAAGCAGCTCGAGGATGGCAGCTGGGATGCGCTCGGAAAACCGGCTAAACGTTTAAAGGTCGGCACCGCTTTATCCTTTGGAGATGATGGTGCAGGCAATCCGCTGCTGCGCGCTGTTGTTGAGCAAGAAGGCGAAATGGGCGGACGTACGATACGGTTTGAATATGAGGGGATATTCCAGGAGCTGCTTGACCGTCTTGGAGAAATGCCATTGCCTCCGTATATCAAGGAAAGGCTTGAAGAACGCGAGCGGTATCAAACCGTGTATTCCAAACATGCGGGGTCGGCAGCAGCACCAACGGCGGGCTTGCATTTTACAGAGGAATTTCTTAAGCGTCTGCAAGCGAAGGGCGTTAAGCTCGCCTACGTAACACTGCATGTTGGACTAGGCACATTTCGCCCAATGTCCGTTGACCTTGTTGAGGATCATGAAATGCATGCAGAGTATTATGAGCTGAGTGAACAAAATGCCGCAATAATTAATGAAGCCAAACGGAGCGGGGCACGTATTATCGCTGTAGGGACAACCTCATCCCGTACGCTGGAAACCGTTGCTGCACGCTTTGAAGGTAAAACAATCGAAGCTTGCAATGGCTGGACATCTATTTTTATTTTCCCAGGTTACGAGTTTAAGCT
>NZ_JBFRDK010000166.1:0-19818 GCF_052113545.1 Paenibacillus sp. TAF43_2 | reverse complement strand
TAATCTCTGTGAGATGCTCGCTATGGCTTTGTAAACAAGCTCTTTTGACTTGTTCGGACCGYTGCTGCATCCAATAATTTCACGATTAAAGAGGTCTACAAAYAARCATACGTAATGCCAWRTACCGGCTACTCGTACGTATGTTAAATCGCTGACGACAACAGCGTATGGCTCTTWTTGATCAAATTCGCGTTGTAGTACATTCTSAACGACGGCCTCATTAGAATCGTTCTTAACAGGCTTGTACTGCGCTACCGTRTAATTAGATAYCAGGCCATGTTTGCTCATRATCTGACCGATCTTACGGCGCGAGGCTAACAAGATTCGCTTTCCTAATTCAACCTTGATTTTTCGTGTGCCGTAGTTGTTTCGACTAGCTGAGAAGATCTCTAGAATCGMATCTTCTAGCTGCTGTTCTTCCTCGTTAGCGGCAGRCTCAGACKTGTAGTAATAGGTGCTTCGTGGTAGTTGTAGGACTGCGCACATTGCTGATACCGAGTACTTGTGTGCATTATTGCGAATCACATTTACTTTCGTCCCATGATCAGCGCGGCTTGCTTTAAAATATCGTTCTCCATTTTCAAACGTTGAATTTCTTTACGTAAAGCTAGGAGTTCGTTCTCTTCCTCTGTGCGATTATCTTTTTCTTTRAAGGAACCTGTCTTCTGACTTTGTRCGATCCAACGATCAAATGCAGAAGCACTCAGATCATATTCCTTAATGATGTTTGCTCTTGATTTTCCACTMTCGTAGAGCTGGATCATCTGCTTCTTAAACTCGGYAGTAAATGYACGTCTTGGTTTTGGCATAGTAGATTCGCTCCTTCTCTGTTCCCTTCATTCTACTAGCCCTTAWTTTTTCTGTCTAACTTAGTGTAGACGATCCAGTGACGAAGGAATGAAAGGGCTATGACCCGCCCCGACATGGGAGCGAGAATCGCTAGGGTAAAGTGGAGACGTGCACATATGGAACAGTATAACAACATTAATGCTATCTGTTGTTCTTCAAGTTGTCCTGAATAATTCAATTCTTTTTTATAGTAAGCAGGGGAAGTTCTAACGTGAATGCATAATGACCATTATCATATGCTAGTGTAAGGCGACCGTCTTGGTGTTCTGCAAGTTGTCTTGCAATTGCAAGGCCTAAGCCAGCACCTACTTGAAGATGTTTGTTATGCTCCATATTTTCCGTCTTGTAAAAGCGATCGAAGAGTTTGGCCTCCTGTTCTTTCGTAATATGTTCTCCCTTATTTGCTACGGTTAAGTAAACTGATGACTCATTCGAGGTTAAGTGGATATCGATGACTTTAGGAGTCGTTGAATATTTAAGAGCGTTCATCAGCAGATTATCTAAGATCCTAGCCACTTGTTCAGGGTCAATATTGACGGCTGCCTTTTGAATACTTATCTGTGGCCTAACAACTACATGATGCTCTTCGGCAATTGGCACAAACTCAAACAGCACTTGCTCCAAAAGATTGTGCATATCCGCAGGTTGCTTCGTCAATATCATATCTCCAGAAGACAATCGCGTATAAATGAATAGGTCATCAATAAGTATTTTCAGTTGCTGTGCTTTGCTAAAAGCATTGTTTACGAACCGATCATATTCGTTCTCGTCTAAGAAGGATCTATTACGAAGTAAATCCAAATAGCCAATCATACTCGTTAGTGGAGTTCTAAGATCATGAGAAACGCCTGTGATGAGATTCATTTTAGAATCTTCAACGTCCTTTTCTTTCATTTTTTGGGATGCGAGTTGCTCAGCCATTTTGTTCATGTTTTTGGCTAATATGCCCAATTCATCCTCGCGACGAACGGGAACCCTATACTCGAAATTACCATGTGAGATAAAACCTAGCCCTTCCGAAAGGACCGAAAAGTATTTAATAATTCGCTTCGTTAGCATGTAGAATGAAAAGAGAAAGATCAATATGAAAACCGTGAGCGATACAATGATTAGAAGCGGAATATACTCAAGCTTTCCTTTTGATGAGATCGAATCGATCAACTGCCCAATCAACCCCACAATATACAAGCTAAGAATGTAGGATATCACTATGGTCAGGAGCGTTGCCCCGAGAAAGGAATATCTTATGCTATGTTTAATTTTAAATCGTTTATTTGTCCATTTTATAACCAACACCCCACACCGTCTTGATGTACTCTGGCTTTTTGGGATTGAGTTCAAGCTTCTCCCTCAGATTTCGTATATGAACCATGACAGTATTGTCTGAATAGCCCACACGCTCTTTCCATACGGATTCATAGATAGTATCAGCACTAAATACTTGTCCTGGATTAGCCGCAAGTAGATTTAGAATTAAAAACTCAAGTGGTGTTAGCATGACCTCTTGTCCTCGGATCGATACAAAGTGCTTTGCAATATCAATAACGAGCTCTCTAATGGTTATTTGTGTGTGTGGAACATCCTTCCCTGCGAGTATTTTTTGTCTTCTTAGCYGCGCTTTCACCCTGGCGATTAATTCCATTGGGTTAAATGGCTTCGTTACATAATCGTCCGCTCCTGTCGATAACCCCATGATCTTATCAATATCTCCTTCCTTCGCAGAGAGCATAATGATTGGGACATCATATCGCTCTCGAATGTGCATGCATGCTTTAATACCGTCCATTCGTGGCATCATTACATCTAAAATGACTAAATCCAATTCCCGTTGCGAAAGCACATCGAGTGCTTCCGCTCCATCCTTAGCTTCAATGACAGAATATCCTTCATTACGTAAGTAAACATGAATAACGTCTCTTATTTCCGAATCATCATCTACGACTAAAATTACACCCAATTCAATCTCTCCCTAGATTAATTTTTTTCAATTTTTCAGTTTCTTACAAACATAAACAAACGCGGGGGGGATGTTCAAGGGGACCAAAGAAATACTTTCAATCTCAAAATGCTCTGAAAGCATTTTTTTCATCTGCAATGAATACTGAAAAGCAATAAATTTACCACATGGTTTCAGCGCTTCTTTGCACTGCGAAATCAGTTGGTTACGCATCACTGGGGAAAAGTTGTAAAACGGCAATCCACTAAAGATATAATCGACTTCTTGGATATTGTGCTTCTTAAGTTTGGAAACTAACTCTAACGCATTACTTTCCCTAATGAACTGGGGAAAATCCAATTGAAGCCTTTGACCCATCTCTTCATCTTTTTCAAATAAAATAACTTTGCTTTCAGACTTTACCCGATTTGCAATTACTTGTGTAATTGCACCAGTACCTGAACCGATTTCGACAATGGTTTCAGCTTGCTCCCACATTGCCGCTGCAACCATATTATTCGCCAAAAAACTCGAGCTCGGAATGACGCTTCCAACATCTTTAGGATTAAAAGTGAATTTTTTTAAAAAAAGCAGTGAATGATTATTTATCATTTTATCACCTCATTGAAATATTTGGACTAATTGATTTCCACAAATGAAGCTGACACCGTATAACGTGCCGATCCATAAAATAGCACTTGGATAGGAGACGAAAATTATTCGTTTAAAAGGAACTTTGTTTACACCGGCTAAAATACTAACGAAGTATCGAACTAAAGGAATCAAATAGCCTAAAGACAAAGCYGTACCACTATGCCTTATATAAAATTGTTCAGCTTTCTTATATCCTCCGAAATGGCTCAATTTTCGAAGGAAACCGTATTTACTTGCTAGCCTGCCGATCCAATAACCTAACGTCACGGCGGATGTCATTCCAAATAGAATAGAAGCAAAGGTGTAAAAGGGGTGCAAAACTCCATGAGACGTCATAATCCCAGCGGCGATAATCGTCACCTCATTTGGAACTGGAATCCCAAAAGGTCCCAAACAGAAGGCTAAGAAAAGTACAATGTAACCATATTGGCTTATCATTGTCATAATTTGATCCACGTAAGCTCCCCATTTCGTGAAAATGACTTGTGTGCGCCCTGATAAGGACAACATCAGTATAGAAAAAAATACTTAGTTCCTACCTAGGTACTTTCTGAAGAAATTCTAAAGATTACTTACCTGTTTTAATGTTTTAAAGCAGTCAAAACAAAAAATACTCGCCTCGTTCAAAGGCGAGCATTTCTTATGGGTTATTTAATTAATCTCACTTTATGGAGAATCGTTTTCCCCTTAAATAGGCATATTCACTTAGATTCTGAACGTTATTCTTTTGTACATGACAAACATAATGGAACAAGGTTGTAGAAAATAAAAAAATGGGGCTATGAAAGCGAAAACTAGCGAAACATAAAATGATTCGCATGTAATCGCATTATACATTAAGGTGCAGGTGCTGCTGTTCTTGAAACTGCCACAGAGTTCTTCCGTCACACGTGCTACTTTACGAGTGGATACACCTTGAACAACAAGTTCCATCATTGTGAGTACAAGCGCCTGTTCACTGCATTGGTAGCGTTTGAAAAGCTCTGTCGAAAATTTGCTATCTCGAAACCTTGGAACCTGTAGGGTTATACTGCCCACACGTGTCGTCAAGCTTCTCGAATAGCTGCCATTTCGTTGTCCTTGTCTGTCAGGCGTACGCTCATAATCTTCAGCTGCTAATTGTTCTGTGGCTTGTGCCTTCAATACTTGATTCAAAACTGTCTCGAGCAAGGCGGCTACGCCTGCGTCTCGAGATTCTCCGATAAACAACTGGTTTAATAATTGGTGATCTAGTGTAACCTGATATTTAGCCATGAATAAATACTCACCTCTGGGATGGTCTAGGCAACTTCTTCTAGATGAGTATTTACTTCATGGCTTACTTTTTATGAAGTTCTTCATTTTACACAATTATATGGACTCAACTTACTGCTTGGCCTAATCATAGGTAAATCATAGGGGAACGAGGATGAATACGCATTGTTGGTTCGAAGAATGATTGAATCGGAAAGTGTGAGTTATTTTCTTTATCCAAGCGAATCGCCCGGCAACGGACAGATGGATTCTCGAGCACGAGAAGCTAATACAGGATTCTATTATTAATTTATTTGCTTGTTCATATTCAGTTCATATTGACGTCATGGGGAATACATATTCATTGGTTAAGATTTCATTAGCATCAAAGAAGCAAATCCAACAAACAGTTCAAGACAGGGGGAGATGAGAGTGACACAACCAGAGGAAAAGAAAACATAGAATGGATCGAGGGCCAAGAAAGTACGAAACTTTATACTTAAAATACTAGGAGCAATCGTAATCGCCATTGTTCTGTTTCTAGGTGTTTTTTATATCACGAATGTGATCATTAGCAATTCGTAGGCGATAAAGATAGAGCCCTACGGCCAGCACGTATGTGTAGACGGGAAACGTACATCTTCCAAGTCATGGAACAGCTGCACCATCGCTTGAAATTAAGCTGCTCATTGATGAAACTATCTCCATAATACAATGTTGTGGCGATTGACTTAACATTAACAAATAATCACATTATTTATAGCATATCAAATTTATAGAAATAGCTGAGCGCATTCATGAACGAAGCGAAGTAAATAACCTGTAAAAGTCCGTAAAGAAAGAGAGGAATTCAAATGAGATTATTTGAGATACTTTTAGTTCTATCCTGTTTGGCTTTACTCGTAGATCTATTGTTTATGAAAAGAGGTGCAAAGAAAACAGGACTGGTTTTGTGTATAGGAAGTGGCGTTATATTTGTAGTTCAGTTGTTTGTTGAGGGATACAGATGGCAGTTGCTTTTGGTATATATTATGACGGCTCTTTTCATACTCATCGTTTTACTCAGGCAATCAAAAAAGATGGTGAATCTAAAAATAGGGAAGCCATTGAAATATAGTTTATCTTCCCTAATCGTCATTCTACTTGTTGTATCTACCAGTTTGTCTGTATACTTGCCTGTCTTTCATTTGCCAAAGCTTGATGGTCCAGAGAAAGTGGGTACTCAAACTTTTCATTTTACGGATCAGAACAGAGATGAAGTCTTAACTGAAGATCAAAGCGATAAGAGGGAACTAATGGTTCAAGTTTGGTACCCTACTGAAAAGAGCAATAACAACAAGAGAGAAGCTCTTTTTCCAAAAGATAAAGAAATGTTCAAAAAGTATATTCAGACATACTCTAATTCTTTAAACCTTCCCGATTTTGTGTTCGATTACTGGAAGTATAGTAAAACCAACTCTTATGATAATGTAGAAATATTACCTTCCACAAGTCCTTATCCCTTGGTACTGCTTTCTCACGGAATGGGAACCAGTAGAGTTCTACATGCATCACAGGCCGAGAATCTGGCTAGTCATGGGTTTATCGTGGTCACAATCGATCATACGTATAGCACCTTTGCTACCATTTTTCCGGATGGCCRTGTAACGGACTATAAAACAAAGATGACAACAATAGATGAACGCAGAAGAATTGGGAAAATATGGACACAAGATGTAGAGTTGGTCACTAATTGAAGTGGAAAATAGAGATGTTATAAACAAGCCTTTTATGTTTATTAGATCGGGAAGTTTTAAAGACTGGTTAGTAGATTTTAAAAATGATAAAAGTTCGGATAACGAAATAAATAAACAACTTTCAGATGAGCTGCACATTATTAAAAATGTTATCAATCAGGGGGGAAGTGCGATTTATGTAGAAGGTACCCAACACTTCAATTTCACGGACCTTCAATTCTATTCTGAGTTGATTAAACTGACTGGAATAACAGGAGATATAAATGGTAAAAGAGGATCAGGCATCGTAAATCAATATGTACTCGATTTCTTTAATAAGCAATTGAAAGGAGCAGGTGGAAATCTGATTCAGGGTCCGAACGACATGTATCCAGAGGTGAAATTTATTAAGCCGGAAGACCTTTAACCGATAATGTCCGACAGCGTAGAGTGTCGCTGTAAGTGAACAACAGTTAACAAAATGGATTAAAATATAATGCAATAATATGGTATTAAACTAACAGGTAACTTTAGCTTAACAATAACCAAGACGAGGCTGCAGGCATGTAGCGGCAGCCTCACTGCTTAATGAGCAGCGTTCTAATATGAAGAAATATTCATCATGAGTGCGGACCACACTTCGGGGTGGTTTTTTTGCTTATTAAGTACCAATCTGACAATGGCTGCGGCGTAAGGATATATCTAGTTGAACCATAATATGGACGGGCAGAATAGCACAACAAAATARGATTATGTTCTAATTCAATTTTACGCCTTATTATTAAAATTACAGACTATTCCATTAGCCGTATAGTTGCTACAATCTATATTGTAACTTCCAAAGATGAAAAACATTCACGGTATGAAAGAAATCATTGAATGGAGGGAAACGCATGTCACAAGAAGATAAACTCGGACAAATAGTCATTCTGAACGGCAATCCGCGGGCTGGGAAGTCAAGCATTGCCATCGCGATCCAGAATATGTTTGAGGGTGTATGGATGAACGTTGGGGGCAGTCAGTTCAAGAAAATGACCCCCGAACACTACCAGCCTGGGATATCGCTTCGGCCAGGTGGGGAACGCCCTGAACTTGAGCCTCTCATTGTGATCCTGTATCAAGCCATGTATGAAGCCATTGCTGCACACAGCCGTCTGGGACTGAATGTCGTAGTGGATGTTTGGCACCATGATGCTTATTCGATTCCGCGGGGGATTCTTCCGAGCTGTGCCCGGATCCTAAGTGGATTGCCTGTTTTGTTTGTAGGTGTACGATGCCCAATAGAGGTTGTCATGCAGCGGCGGATCGCTACCTGGAATTCCGGTTACGAAGAGGACGGATCTGTGCCAAAGCCGGTGAGATTGTGGCAGCAGGCTGTCCATATGCCTGGCATCTATGATCTGGAGGTTGACACCTCGGTGCTAAGTTCCGAAGAGTGTGCCGCCTTGATCCGCCATCGCCTCGAAGACGAGTCGCCGCCCTCAGCTTTCCAACGTCTTGTGGTTTAGACCAGGAACTTTTATTCATTACAATCAAGGGGGGAGCAAATGTTACAGGTAGATGAGCCCGGACAGATTATTATTTTAAACGGGACTCCGCGGTCAGGGAAGTCCAGTATTGCCACTGTGATTCAGAATACTTTCGAGGGTGTGTGGATGAACATGGGAGTCGACCGGTTCATGCAGATGACCCCTGAACGCTACCGGCCAGGGATTGGGCTTCGGCCAGGTGGGGAACGCCCCGACCTTGAGCCACTCATTGTGACCCTTTATCAAGCCATGTATGAGGCTATTGCTGCGCACAGCCGCCTGGGGCTGAATGTTGTAGTTGATGTCGGTCACCACGATGCTTATTCGATCCCGCGGGGGATTCTTCCCAGCTGTGCCCGGACTCTGAGTGGAATGCCGGTTTTGTTTGTGGGTGTGCGATGCCCATTAGAGGTTGTTATGCAGCGGAGGATCGCTACTTGGAATTCCGGCTACGAAGAGGACGGATCTGTGCCAAAGCCGGTGAGATTGTGGCAGCAGGCTGTCCATATGCCTGGTATCTATGATCTGGAGGTTGACACCTCGGTGCTAAGTTCCGAAGAGTGTGCCGTCCTGATCCGCCATCGCCTCGAAGACGAGTCGCCGCCCTCAGCTTACCAACGTCTTGAGGCCATGACTTAGGTGGTGGAGTACACACTCTGAAACGACTCTGAAAGCGCAACAGTCGCATTATCTACCAGGTATGGCTTGGGTCAGATTAATTATGATATTAAGCCTCAACCCCTGTTTCTATTCAATTCTCGGGTAACGATAGTTGAAAAACACACATGAATGAGCAGGCACTACAGTGGCATGCTCATTTTATTATGCTAATGGGTACGATAGTGGAGGAGCGTGCTTCAGCAGCTCCTCTTTTTGCTTGTATAAATAGGAAATGTGTTTATGTTAAATAGAGTAATTTTCCATAATAAAGGACATTCTTGATGGATCTTGCCAATTGTGATGGAATTGAAACAAGCCTACGGTTGAAAATGCCAATTCATCGTATATTTATTCTTCGAAGCTTTAATGTGAGGTTGGTTTTCAGACGCATAAAAATAAACGTAATYAGATCCCCGACATCTATTGGGGATTTTTTAAAGCTCATTATGTTTGTGTTATGAGTGCGGGCCGCCCTTCGGGGTGTTTTTTTTGAAAAAAACCTCATTACTCCTATACAAGGACGTAAAAAAATAAATCACCGCTATTCCCCCCATTTGAAATGTATCTCTGTAACTTTTTAGGAATTATTTTTTTAATTATGAGTTCTGTCAATTACTCAAAAACTTCTCCAAGTCGGGGTGAAGTCTCTTTATTATGCTAAGAAAACCTTATGGTTCGGAGGCTTTGATTATTGCAAAATGCACCTTCATAAAAAAAAGAGAAAGAGTTGAAGATAATCTATTTTTTTTAATATGAACTATTGTAAGCGCTGTTATAGTTTGAGTAATATAGAGTTCAGCAAACTAATGTTGAATATAAAGGAGGAACGACCATGCGTTTCCGTCATTTTCATTCCATTGTAGCCCAACTCTTTTGGTTCTGCTTTATCGGCATGACGCTTCCCGTTCTGGTCATGGGTTTTTTGTCTTACCATAAATCCTCCTCTATCGTAGAGGAACAAGTCAGTAAGGTAGCCTCGCTTACTATTACACAGGTGAGTGACAAGCTGAACCTTTATTTCAAAAAGCTTGATGATTCGTCTATGATGCTGTTAAACAGTAAGGTCATCCACAATATTTTGAAGGAACAATCGAAAGAGAAGTTATATGAAACCACGCTCAAGATTCAAGATGGACAAGACATCCTAACATCCATCATGATCAATTCTTCAGAAATCCTCGATATCTATATATTCGATGTGAACCGCAACAATTCGGTATTAAGCTCGGACTCCTTGGTGTCTCTGGATCAATGGGATTCCGACTGGTATAAAGCGATATTGGAAGCAAACGGCAATAGCGTATGGTTCGGACTCTCTCAAAACTCATATTTAAAGAAAACGGAAATGGGGTTTCCTGTATTCGGCCTTGGCCGCGCCATACGAAGCTGGGAAACCGGCGACATTATCGGCGTGATGTTCTTTGAGATTATGGGCCAGGTTCTGATCGATGAGCTTGACCGCGTTCAATTTGGGGATACGGGTTACATCTACGTCACCAATGACAAGAACCGTTATTTCTATCATCCGGATTCCAAGCAGTATGGAAAAGAGTCCAACCTCATCCTTCCTTCGCAAGCGACGGAATATAACAAAGACAACAAAAGCACGCTGGTGATTCCTGAACGCCTGTATAATGGCTGGGATGTGGTTGGGGTTGTACCTCTCGAGGAACTGACAGCCGATTCGGCTAGTATCCGGAAATTCACGATGTGGATTGCACTTTGCTGCATCCTTTCGGCAATAGGCATGGGGTATTTCGTTACCCGTAAAATCGGTAATCCGTTAGTTAATCTGAGCCGATTGATGCGTAAAGGAGAGAACGGCGACCTGAGCGTCCGGAGCAAGAGCGTCGGCCGGAACGAAATTGGGCAGCTGGGCCGCAGCTTCAATAAAATGATCAAACAGATCGATCTGTTAATCGCCCGAATCGCCAAGGAGGAATCAGAGAAAAAAAAGGCGGAGGTTCGAGCGCTCCGCTATCAGATTAACCCTCACTTTCTTTATAATACGCTGAACTCGATAAGGTGGATGGCTAAATTAAACCGGACCAATGATGTCGACAACGCCGTCACTACGCTGGTTCAATTATTGGAAGGCAGTCTTGAACGGAATGGCGTTTTCATTCCGCTCGGGGAAGAGCTTGAACTGCTCCAGAAATATATGATCATTCAGGAATACCGCTATGATAACAAAATCAGCTTAAATATCCATTGCCGGGAGGAGTTCAAAAAAATTCAAATTCCCCGAATGCTGCTTCAGCCCATCGTCGAGAACGCCATTTTCCATGGGATCGCTCCAAAGGATGCAGATGGATCGATTGATATCGAAGTCGAACAAACCGGACAAAATATCGTGGTCAAAATAACCGACGACGGTATCGGAATAGATGAGGGAAGGCTTCATCAACTGCAGATGAACGATAAAGAGCGCAGCAATAAAGGGATGACCAATATCGGGCTGAATCATGTTCATCAGACCATTCAGTTATATTACGGAAGTACATACGGCCTCAGCATCTCAAGCATCAAAAACGAAGGGACACGGGTGCTTATTACGATTGCCAATTCTAAGGAGGAAACCTATGTACAGAGTGCTATTGGTTGATGACGAGAAGATAGCGCGAATCGGGCTTCGTACCACTTTTGATTGGGAGAGACACGGATTTACATTGGTTGGTGAAGCGTCAAACGGGCAAAACGCAATGAAATGGATTCAGAATCAAGAGATTGATATATTGATCACCGACATTGCTATGCCTGTGATGGATGGACTCGAGCTCACGCGCAAGACTAAAGAATTATGTCCTTGGGTCAAGGTGTTGCTGCTCAGCTGTCATAATGATTTCGAATATGTACGGGAAGGAATCCGGTTAGGGGCCAGCGATTACATCTTGAAGCCGACACTTAATTCGGATTCACTCATAACGGTTCTGAATCAAATGAAAAAAAAGCTTCAGGAAGAAAGCGAGAACAGACAAATCGTTCAGCAGTTTGAAGACCAACAGCTCGCTAATAAGCAGAAAATGCTGGAGAAGACATTCTGCAAAGCGCTATGCGGTGACTTGACTGCTATCGAACGAATAAAGACAGAATGCCCGGAAGAAAGCTACCGTATTGCCGCATTGGGGATCAACGTATTTGGCAAAACGGATGCTGAAAGGAATGATCTCCTAACGGAGCTGGGAGAAGTGCTCAAACAGGTACTCTATCAAGCATTTGGTTCCTATGTGTCGGTCATGCTTCGTCCGGACTTGCTTTTGGCTGCTCTTCCTGTACACCCAAACCTGCATGCCTCGTTTTATGAGCTTATCGAGCAGTTTTCGCAGCATACCGAGTCGCACCTACTGCAAGTATCCATAGGACTCAGCGTCGTTTATGAGAATTATCTTGACCTTCAGAATGCCTCCATGGAGGCGAAAAAAATGCTCGCGGTCGGTTTCTTCCTCGGACCGTGTCGCTTGATTGCTGCCGAGGAGCAAACGGATACCGTTTCGGCATCGCCCTATCCTTTTGCGGCAGCCTTACACGATCTCAAAGAGTCGTTAACGATGGGCTTTCATTCCAGATCAGAACAAATGATAAATGAAATCATGAAGCATTGGTTACCGCAATATCGATCGAAAGAGGAAGTGCTGCAGGAGGCAGAGGAATTGCTTAGCCTGTTTGCCGTATTCAAAGACGCAGATTCTTCCATCATCCGGAAAATCCGGGAGCTCGGCAGGCTGGGTTATGTCACTGAGGTCATTCAACATGTAAAAGATGGCTACCAAACAATCGTGGGCGGTGAAGACTCTCCGCGGCCGGATAAAACATTGCATCAAAGGATCGTAATGGAGGCCGCTGACTATATCAAGAGCCATTATAGGGAATCGATCTCCCTGCAGGAAGTGGCTGATGCGGTAAATGTAAGCAGGAATTACTTCAGCGAAATGTTCAAACGTGTGACAGGAGAGAACTTCATCGACCACCTGATCGCCTTGCGCGTAAAGAAAGCGAAGGAGCTGCTGCAAGGATCATCGCTTAAGGTGTATGAGGTAGCCGAGCAGTCTGGTTTTAACGACGTAAAATATTTTAGCAAGCAATTTAAAAAGATCGTAGGTGTATCTCCAGCCGAATTTCAAGGTTTGTTGCGAAAATAAAATCATGCTAATTGCGGAAAACAAGACACTCTTTCGGAACATAAACCGTTCAAACCCACTTTGACAATGAATTATAATTAAAGCGCTTACAAAATATTTGTAAAAGAAAATTAGATATCTTGAGGGAGGAAAAAGAGAATGAAAAAGCTCAAATGGTCTCTACTCATCATGATTATTGCTGTGACTGCTTTGATTCAAGCCTGCGGAACGAGCAATGGTGGCAACAACGGGGTGTCTAATGGAGAAGAAGCCGGAACAAACAGTCCAAAAGAGGGGAAAGTAAAAATCAAGTGGGCTACATGGGGAAATCCGGGAGAATTAACAAGGTTTCAAGATTTCACAAACGATTTTAATAAGAAGCATCCTGAAATTGAAGCGGAGTTAATCCCGATTCCGGGGGAGTACGATCAAAAAATCTTAACGCAATTGAGTGGCGGAACGGCCCCGGACATTTTCTATGCCGGTGACGCTTTCATTGTTAAACTGATTGAAAACGGCAGCATCGAGGAACTCACACCGTTAATGGATGATGCGAGAAGCGCGGTTAAGAAGGAGGATTTCTTTCCTGGCCTATGGGGAGCCGCTGAGCGCGACGGTAAAATATACGGGGCCACGGTAGACAATAACCCGATGGTGCTTTGGTATAACAAGAAGGTGTTAAAGGACGCAGGCATTACTGAAATGCCAGCCGATTTGCAGCAACAGGGTAAGTGGAGCTGGGATGCCTTTAAGGAAATGACCGATAAAATCCGCGAAAGCGGCAAATATGGTTACGTACTTGATAATTCATGGAACAGCACACACAGTTGGGTAACCTCTAACGGTGGAAAGGTTTATGACGACAACGGCAAATATATCGGCTACACGGATCCGAAAGCAGTCGAAGCATTCCGATTCTTATATGATAACATCAAGACTAAAAACATTACATTTGCCGGCACGCTTCCAAAAGGACAAGGCGGCGATGCGATGTTTATGTCCAATCAGGTTGGCTTTGTCGGCGCAGGGCGCTGGTATCTGCCGCTGTTCAAGAAAAACGAAGGCCTCGAGTACGATATCGTCACCTGGCCGACAAATACCGGCAATAAAATCGAGCCCGCAGGTATCCCGACAGCCTATATGGTACTGAATAAGACTACCAAGCACAAAGAGGCGGCGTACACCTTCTTGTCGGAATTCGTCAATAAGGAAGGTCAAACCTATCGTCTTCAAGGAGGCGGCAATGCCGTTCCTTCGGTATCGGGAGCAGACGAAGTGGTGCTTGAAGGGAACCTTCCCGAGCATGCGCAGTTTTTCCTGGATGCTCGTGAAATCGGCTATGCATTAACTCCGTTTGAAGCGGGTATTCCCGGTCTAAGTAATGATATTAATTCCCGTTTTGAGGCGCTATGGCTGAAAAATGAGGATTTGGATACAGCAATGAAGGAAATCGAGGAATTGGCGAACAAGAAGATTGAGGAATACAAAGGAAAAAAATAAACAGCCAGCAGTCCTTTCACAAGGAAATGGAAGGGGCTTCCGAACTTTCGGAAATCCCTTCCTTCTTACTATAATAGAAGAAAGGTGGCTTACATCGATATGAAAACGGCCGTTAATAATGGGCCCTCTCCGTCAATAGACCAAACAGATACGAAACGTCACTTCATGAGGACGAAGACAGTGGACAGCCTTTGGGGATATTTTTTCATCTTTCCACAAATGGTCGGTTTGGTTATCTTTTCGTTGATTCCGCTTATATTGGCTTTCGCCATCAGTCTAATGAGCTGGGACGGCTTCGGTGAACGGACCTTTGTCGGACTGGACAATTTCGTGGGGCAGTTTAAAGATCCCGATTTTAGAATCGCGCTTGTTAACACACTTTATTATACCGTTCTCACCGTACCGACCGGCATCATTCTGGCGATGCTTGTTGCTATTGGCTTAAATAAAGTAAAAGGAAAGATCCTTTACCGGCTCATTTATTTTATGCCTAACATTACGATGTCCGTAGCTGTAGCAGTCGTTTTCATGTGGCTCTTTAACGCGGATTTCGGGTTGATTAATTTATACTTAAAAGATTGGTTCGGCATTGAAGGTCCCCGTTGGCTGACAGACACGCGGTTCGTAATGCCTTCCATTGCGCTGCTTAGCATATGGATGGGACTTGGAGGCAGTATGGTGCTTTTCCTTGCCGGATTACAGGGAATATCTGCGACATATTACGAGGCTGCACAAATTGACGGCGCCAGCAAATGGCAGCAGCTGCGGCATATTACGGTTCCTTTGTTGTCATCGACTACATTTTTTGTCACCATCATGTCCGTGATTGGATCTTTCCAGGTGTTTGATCAATCCTTTGTCATGACCTCGGGTGGACCGGCAAAAGCCAGTTATACACTTGTATACCACATATATGACTCGGCATTTGTCGATTTTACCTTCGGTACAAGCACATCGGCCGCTGTCACGCTGTTTGCGATGATTTTGACGCTGACCTTGCTGCAGATGAAAATATCCAAACGTTGGGTTCATTACGAAGAATAAGGATGACCGGGAAGGAGAAAACTCATGAAACCGAAAAAGCTTCAACCCTCAACGATGGTGCTTCATGTCGTGCTGATCATTGGGGCCTGCGTCATGGGGCTGCCTTTCCTATGGATGATACTCAGCGCGCTAAAAGATTTGTCCCAAGTCTTCATCGTTCCGCCTAAATGGATTCCAGAACCGTTCGTATGGTCCAATTTCAAAACTTCGTTGACGGCCTTGCCTTTCGGGCGAGCTTACTTTAACAGCTTCTATATTAATGTCATCGTCGTATTCGCGCAGCTGATCACATGCTCGATGGCTGCATACGCTTTCGCCAAAATCCGGTTCCCATTCCGGGAACCGTTGTTCATATTGTTTCTGGCAACGATGATGGTGCCCGGACAAGTGACAATCATCCCGCTGTACTTGATGATGAAAAATTTCGGTTGGCTCGATACGCATCAGTCGATCATCGTGCCTGCTGCCTTGTTAAATGCCTTTGGCGTTTTTCTGCTCCGCCAATTTTTTAGAGGCATTCCGAAGGAAATGGAAGAAGCAGCCATTGTGGATGGTGCCAATCGCTTTACGATATATACGCGCATCATGCTTCCGCTTGTCAAGCCTGCGCTTTCAGCACTCGGCATATTCACGTTTCTGGGGATGTGGAACAATTTCTTTTATCCGCTTATCTTTCTCAACAGCCCGGAGCAATTTACGGTACCTATGATGCTGAATCTATACCGAGGCATGTATGCGACGGACTGGACGCTGATGATGGCTGGTGCTTCAATCGCTCTGCTCCCGGTATTGGTCGTTTATATGATCGGACAGCGTTATATTATTGAAGGGGTAACACTGTCCGGCATAAAAGGTTAAACCGAACATAAAAAACGGGTTGAGACCTAAGAGACCTCCATCCGTTTCCTTATCGTACAGCGATGCCCGCGAGCCACATATTTCTCCTACGTTGTCGAACCTATAATTCTTAGTATTTTTATATATTGTTACACAATACATGTGGGCATCCGTTTCTTAGGAACGAAGATGTCCATTTTTTTGTTTGAGTGGAGGGAAAGATATGGCTTCGTTTTTCCATACATACTGTTCGGAGGGGAAATATGATATCTTCTAGCGAAGGGACTAATAAAATAATTCCTTTGACTGTACATATTGGATATGGAAGGAGTTGATGAATATGAGTGAACAAGAGCAAGAGACCTTTCAATTGCCCTTAGTCCATAACGCAGGAGACTTTGTCATCCAAGCTGGGTTTGTGCTCGGGCCCAGGCGAATTGACGATTTCGAATTAGTCTACTTTCCAGATGGTACCCAAACGGAATATGAGATAGGCGGAAGCCTATTTGTTCTTAATGAGCCATGCTTCATATTCACACGCCCAGGTGAACGGCATACTTACCGGTTCGCGCCGGAAAAAAACGTACGGCATTTGTTTGTGCATTTTGATTATGCCTCACTGCGGAATGCGGACGAACGATTCGTGGCCTTGCTCCGAGAAGGGCATATGTTCCTGGCAGGGCGCCATATGCTCGTAACAGGCTTAATGGAGAAAATACTTTGGATTGCGAATCACCAGCCTGCGTATTGGCGGAGAAGGCTTGCCGTTTTGATTTCCGCCTCTCTAGAAGAACTATCGTCCTTTTCTTCACAAGTTGCGGAAGGGGAAGCRATTCCCTTGCCTGTTCCTGTTCAACACGCGATTACCTATATGGAAGAGCATTTGACCGATCCCGTAAAGATTGAAGAAATCGCAGCGATATCGGGCTGGTCACATGAATACTTCACACGAATGTTTGTCGCTACCACGGGCATGTCCCCCAAACGGATGCTGCTCGAATTACGGTTTCGGCGTGCTGAGATATTGATGATGAGGGGCACCGGCACAGTGAAACAGATTGCCTATTCGGTAGGCTTCGGTGATGAACACCATTTCTCAAAAATGTATAAAAAAGTTCGTGGAATAACGGCATCGGATTACATAAAAAGGTGTCAGGATCCCTTATTTCGCCACACGGTATCCGTATTGGACCCGTACACGCCTTATCCTTTAAATCGAAATATTTTGGTGAATTCCTTGATCAAATAAACACATCATTTGCCGGTTTTAGACTATGGAGAGTGCTGCCTCATCACGCTAAAATTAGGGGGTAGGCATATAAATCGAGGGAGTGAACGGGTTATGGGGAAGTTTTATATACCTAAATCACGTGTGAGGGATAACCGCTATTTAGTAAGCGTGAAGGATTATTCCCACTATCACAGAGAAGGCTACTTAATTGTCAGAAACTTATTGTCAAAAGAAGACATCGACGAGCTATATGAATTAGCAGAGCAATCAAGGCTTAATAGCCTTCAGCTAGATAATCAGGCAGATCGTGATAGCAAGGACCCTCTCAAGGAGGAATTTGCAAAGGCGACACGAATTCACATGATGTCCCGTTTCAGCGGAGCAGCGGAGAGGGGCATGCTTAACCCTCGAATAGTCGATGTTACAGAGGCATTGGTCGGGCCGGATGTATACGCCCTTCAGTCCATGCTTTTCTTAAATCCTCCTGGAAAAGGCGGTCAAGGCTGGCATCAGGATGCATGCTATATTAAGACGCATCCGGATACGTTAATCGGAGCGTGGATCGCCTTAGAGGAAGCAGATGAAGAAAATGGCTGCTTATGGGTTGTACCCGGTTCGAACCACGAACCCATATATCCTCCTGATGGTGTTGGAGGAGGAAATGTGCACGCGGTGGATGCATTCGAGGATTTGAATGGTGTGCAGAATGTGAGCCATTTGGACGATAATGTGAATACGCTATCTAAGGTTGTCGCAAACTATCCTCCTGCCATACCCGTTCGGCTAAGTCCAGGAGATGTTCTATTTTTCCATTCGCATCTACTTCATCGCTCCTATCCGAATCGTACCCAGGATCGCTACCGTCGCTCATTTGTATGCCATTATTGCAATGCACGTTCTTGGGTTCCATGGGACCATGACGGATTCGAAGGTCATTCAGGGAATTACCGTCAAATTCTCGTCCGCGGAAATACAAACCTCCCTTATGCTGAGCCAGCATTTGGAACTGAGGTATATTTGGCAGACGGAGAAGAAGAATCGAGCAGCGTTACAATGATGGGGATGGATAATGGCATGATGATGCCAATTGGAATGGAAAAAGGCGAATAAGAAGTATTGTTATTTGGATTGTATACTGTTAAATAGTTCGCTGCTTTCTTTGATTTCAAAGATTCTGAACAATCGTCTTATACAGTGATAGTGTTTGTTCAGGATCAGCTTGACCGTGAATTGAGCGATTTTGTTAGCTTGGCGGTTCCAACCTTATTGAAATAAATAAAATACAGTCGCCTCAAGCGGGTTCATAGCTTGGGGCGACTGCTCTGTGTAAACATCTAAGATACGTGTCCGTCATAACTGGTTTAGTTTGGTTTATAGCGGTAGTGCAGAGAATGATCCAACAGAGCAGTATCGCTTATCCTTGATGTATACAGATACAAATAAACCTACAGTCAATTCAAATGATGTAATGCTCCTCAGGAGTCTATCATCGGCCATATATATGATAATGTTAATTGTTAAAGATGGAAAAAGTTTGATATAATTGCAAAGAGAGATTGGCCGCTATTTTAATTATTATAATCAAAACAGATAACAGTTGGGACTTCCTACCTCGATGAATCGTTTAGTTCCATCTCAAAAATGTTGAAAAGTAATCATCAATTGTAAAGTCCAACTCTTACTAGTGAATTATTGGGTTAATTAAAAACTGTTTAATTTAACTGTCAAACATGTCGATTTTCTAATTTGAATGAGATTGATTAGGTTAATATATCGTTGTCTCAGCTTAAAATGGTGCTATCTATTTAAGCAATCAGCAACTTTAAACTAGTAATTTGCATCATATTTTATCGAAACAAAGGAGAATCTCAAATGGGAAAATCAATATTTGACGATTTTAAGTGGATTAATGAAAGCAAGGCAACCTATGAAAATGACAAACTGATTATTGAAGCCCCTGCAGAAAGTGATTTCTTCTATAATAATGGAGCCGTTTCCGAAACAGGAATTACACCGGAAAATCTTTGCAATGCACCATTTTATTACAAAGAAGTTACTGGCGATTTTGTGATGCGTGTTCAGGTTTCTCATGATTTCAGGGATACTTACGATGCGGCGACCATTATGGTTATGCAAGATCTCCAGGTGTGGGCTAAAGCATGCTTCGAACAGACAGATTTTGGTACACATGCTGTAGTAAGTGTTGTCACGAATCATCATTCGGATGACGCTAACGGGTGTAACATTAACGGTAATCATGTATGGTTACAGGTTGCAAGAGTTGATAATTCATTTTCATTCCATTATTCGTTGGATGGGGTTAAGTTTGATATGATGCGATTCTTTAGCTTACCAGTAGATAAGACAATTAAGGTGGGACTTGTAGCGCAAGCGCCAATAGGAAAAGGTGGAGAACGAGTCTTTCAAAACTTTTCATTGACAAATACAAAGGTTAACAATATTCGGTATGGTGTATAACTTGATTCGAATATGTTCGTTAACAAATATAAAG
>NZ_JBFRDK010000165.1:0-13607 GCF_052113545.1 Paenibacillus sp. TAF43_2 | reverse complement strand
GAAGTGTAACCTATTAACAATGCTCTGACTAATTGCTTTGAGTATTTATCAATAATATTGTCAATGAAATCTTCAAAAATTAACATTGATTCAAAAGTACTAATTAAATTAAGTGTATAACTTAAATTAGCAATAGTTGCTAATTTACCCTTATGAAACAATATATGATATAACTTTTCTTTGTGACTAAATTGATCAGAAAATTGAACCATTTCCAAAGTTAGTTGAACGGTGCGTATATCTGATAGTTTCTCAAATTTATCAAGAACAGTATCTATAAGTTTTTGATATCTGTTATAGTTATAATTTTTTAAGTATGAAATCAGTAACTCATGAATTTCTGAATCTGCGCCAAATTTATGAAGTTCATTGAAAATTGCAACAGGTCCCATAAAATTTTTAACTAAATATTTAGCATAAAAAAACTCAAAAAACGATCTGTGAAAGAATTTGAAATGATCTTCTTTTGAACCCTGTATATACAGTTCCGTCCTATCCTTGCAAAAGTTCAAGAAATGCTCGATTGCATTGGATGTATCATTTTTATCCTTATATTCATCCTTAAATACTTTTGTTAAATTCTCCATGATTAAAGCTTTATTAATTTCCTTGTTATTCCTTTTACTTAAATCAGCAAGGTTCTCGAAAGTCACATCGTTATTTATTACTGATCCCATTTTATCAAAGTCAAACTCTACGTCCTTTGCTCTTTCTCTTTCTTTTGCAGTATAATTTACACATTTATCGAATAGTTCAATTTTGTTTTCTGGAATCTTCCTATCTGCTTTATAGATTTTTACCATTAGAGCTACCGTGAGAAAGTTCACAACAAATAACTTCTCAATTAACGGTTCGACTTGCTTAATAAAGTGTTCTATATCAGCTTCTCTGAATTCATCTATGTGCGACATTAATTTAAGATAATCAATAACATCATTTGTTTCAATATTTCTAACTTTTAGAACAATTGGAGTTTCAGGAATCAGACTTCTATCTCTCGTTGTAATACATAATTTGTTATTACTATTAATGCTCTTGTAAAAGGCGACAATTATTTTAGAACACTTCTCTCTTTCTGATGACTCAACTTCATCTAGTGCATCTAAAAATATTAGGCACTCTCCACATTCTAAATAATAGTTAAGCATCTTCAAATCAATCTCTGAACCAGTATAATCTATCATCGATTCAACCAAAAATTCTTTAAATGATAATCCTTTAAATTGTCTTTTCTTCTCTACATAATCTTTTAAGTTACAGTATATTGGTAAATACTTGTCTGGATTATTAATATTCAATAAATTTGAATTAACAACTAAATTCTTTAAAAACAATGTCTTACCATATCCAGGACCTCCAACTATAGAAATAAGGTTGGATCTTTGAAAAATGTTTTTCCATTCAATAATTTCTTCTACATCTTCAAATATTTCATGATTATTGTGATGTTTACTCTCGTTATAATTAAAAAATTTAAATTTTGGGTAAATATAATAATCCTCGAAGTCCAAAATATCTATTCCAGGTACATGATTTTTTGTAAATATATACTTTGCATTATTTAAATACTCATTTTTCTTCTCCTCATAATTTGCAATCAAATTAGAGGATGYTGCACTGCTTTCGTGATAAGCACGAAGCAATTGTTCTATTTGACTTGATATAATCCAAGGAAGTGCTGCAAGTTCCTCAGGAATTGCCATAATCAGATTTTTTTCTATAATAGTTAATAAGTCTGAAAAAAAATTCTCTATCCTTATTTGATTAGGAATATTGTACTTTCCTTCAGCCATATGATTAATCGATTCTCGCGTTAAAAATTTAACGAATTCAGTAGATGTTACAAATCCATTTAATCCCATTGAAATATACTCTTTGTATGAAAGTAATCTTATAAAATTATGAATATAGGTTTTTGTACTTGACAATTCCATATATGAATGCAAACCACTAGACTCACTATCTGATAGAGAGTTTGATATAATCGTTTGGATTTCTTGATGAAAACTAAATGTTTTTTTATCCTCTATTAATTTCAATCCAGTTCTCTTAATGATTTCCACTAACGTACCTGCTAATACTTTTGACCCCACTGATTCAATAAATGCCATAATAACCCTCTTCCATTGTTCAGTCGCATATTCTTATAACCAAAAATCTCTAGGAAATAATACCCATCAAAAAGAAAATGTAGTAGAATCATACTATATTTCGTTTGAGTGGGAAAGAGTTTAATTGAATTATTTGTCATATTAGCAATTCTAGCTATATTTGGATTTGTTGTTACTGGGGTCGGCTGCAGAGGCTGGTAATTCTACGGAGCTTGCTGATGTAACTTTGGAGTTTCCATCGGATCGGTTCCCTGAAACCGCTGCTCACATACAGAATGCCATTAAGAGTGGTAAATCATCTGTATGTACTATTGATAGAGTCGGGGCAGAAGATAACAGAGAACAATCCTTAAAAGGTATTGAAATTAAAAAAGGATTTGAACGGGATGAATGGCCGATGGCCATGTGCGCTGAAGGCGGAAAAGGAGCTGACATAGCATACGTCACTCCATCTGATAATCGCGGAGCCGGGTCATGGGTAGGTAATCAACTCGAGGACTTGAAAGATGGTACGAAGGTTTTGTTTGTTGTTGGAGAATCAGATGCTAAAGTCGATGCAGTTGTACCAGCAACCGATGCTGCCGTCGTTACAGAGAAGCCAGTTGCCACAAAGAAGCCTACTGCAACAGCAAAGCCAGCAGCTACAAAAGTTCCTACTCCAAAACCAACTAAAGCTCCAGTTGTGGTTGAGGAAACTGTTTATTATGCTAACTGTTCTGCTGTTAGAGCTGCTGGTGCTGATCCAATTTATGAAGGTGATCCTGGATACAGTGGCAAACTAGATCGTGATGGCGATGGTGTGGCCTGTGAATAATAATTTCACTAGCGTTGCATAAATGTGGACTTTGACTTGTTCAGCAGTCTCATCTAACGTACGCTATCCTTTTTATGTGGTTAGTGTTCCTCAGGCCGGAGATTTGCCGCCAGCTTCCTTCAGAGTCCACTGTGGTGGATACCCTTGCCTTAAGCTATGGCTACTACGGCCTTCACCATTCGGGACTTGAACCCTAGAGATAGCGCACATGCTGGGCGCACTAAAAAAGACTCCTCGAGTAGCTAACTAGAGGAGTCTTTTAAAATATATTTAGTGTAAAGGTGCTTTCTCCCAGTCAATATTGAGACAAGCACCGAACGTTTGTATTGATTCTTTACTTACAGTAAGTGTAAAATCTTGATTGGTATCAAACAATCTTAAATTATATATACCACTAGTATTAGTTTCCTTCCATTGTAAACCAAATAGATGGTTTTCAAATGATGAAAAATACCCATTATGAAGTTCCACAGGGAAATTCATAATCGCTTCAATATAATTTCTAATAGTAAGATTTGTCCAACCAAAATCTAAGTTATATACCATATTATTAGACTCAAAATACTTAAAATTCAGTCTAGATCCTTCACCACTACCCGGAATACGGTATATAAAGCTAAATTCCACAAAAGCCCCATTTTCATTTATGTCTTTGAGTATAGCCATGGGCACTCTCCTTTGTGTCTTCTTATTTAAAACTCCAAATAGATTTCCACCAACGTTTTTCAATATTAACACGGAAATCAATAGTATTTTTACCAGTATCGCTATAAATGGTAAACATATCGTTACTATCCCTATCCAAAATTGCTATGGTTTTACTGTTTGGATCATGGATRACACGAGCGCCTGTCTGAAAATCCACATATTTCTCGACTGCTAACATACCTGTAGCTTTACCTTCAAGAAGTTTGTCAATCGCAGCCGTAGTAATTCCATCTTTAATCGCCTCTTCAATCGCATGCTTCGTCAAATTTGTTGCAATATTTTTAGCAGTTGTAGATACAGCTGCAGAAGTCCCTCTTTTTAGAAGTTGCTGCATAGTAAACTTAAGAATATGACCAATAACTGGTCCAATAATAAATGGTTGAATATCTTGTGATTCTAAAAACTCTTCGTATGCTTCATCTAGTTGTCTATCATATTCTATCATTTCATCAGTTTGTACATCAAGTGTTTCGGCTGAAGCTACATTTAAACCAATAACATTAAACAGCAACGCAAATGACAGTACTGCTACAAAGTACTTAGATACTATCTTCAAGTAATTCACTCCTAATTTATGTGATATATATAGTTGGCCAACCAATAATGTAAAATATAATATGTAAACCAAATTTTTGCAAGTTAAATTTTGGTAAAAATAATTAACATCATTTTGTGTTTAATAATAAATTTTAAGAAACAAATAATTAATTTTTTCATTTTACAAGTAGATTTTATAAAATGAAATTTTCTTTGTCATAAGTTTAAAGAAAAACGCCGTCATTGATCCGCTGCATACGAATGAATTGCCGCACGTGAAGGTACAAGCCGGGACACAGAAAAACAGAATCACATTGGCTGTTACTGGCTCTACAGTTAGCAGCTGTGCTCTGTGGAAATACTCTTAGTATTAGTCAAAATCGGTTGCCCAACGACGATCTTATGCTCAATTCCATCTGTAAACTGATGCAATGCAATTAGGATTCGCAACAGCGCATCTGGATGTGCCTTTCTGTCTCCTTTAAGGCTTTCAGCACAATCGCTTTCAAAGAGCGCTAATGTTCCAGCAAGCAAAGACACTGTCTCAAAAGAATGCAATGATGATGATTGTGTATTAAGGGAAATTAGTAAACTCGCCCTGGTCAATGCGGCAAATAAATTAACTGGCCAATCTAAAACCATTAAGGATTTTTGGGATTAGATATCTGAAACCATAGGCAAATGAGGAAGTATATAGTAAAATCGCTCTAATACTTCTTAAGGGGGAAATTTCCTTGTTTATCCTTTTCTCATTTCTCGCGTTCGTATCTATTATCGGGATCGTCGTGGGAATTATTATTTGGATTCAGAAAAAGACTGCCAAAAAAAGCACCAAAACAATTAGGACAATGAGTCTCGTGTTTATTGGCCTTTTCGTTGCCTCAATGGTTGGCTGTGTGGCGGATATCACTAAAAATTACGAGCCTAATAATAAAGCTGTAACGTCAAATATCAAAGAAGTACCGAAAGCAGATATTAAGAAGGAAGCTGTGAACATTGATTATGCACAATTAAAAAAGAACCCTGATGGTCATAAAGGGGAAATGGTTAAATTCAATGGAGAAATTATTCAAATTATGGAGACAGGAAATAATACAGTAATTCGATTGGCAGTGACTAAAACGGATCTTGGATATGAAATCGATGATATTGTTTGGATTGAATATGACGGCCTAACTAAGTTCGTGGACAAAGATATCATAACAGCTTATGGAAAAATAACAGGAACACATTCTTATAAATCGCAAGCCGGCTGGAAAATTCAATTACCAGCAATGGATGCGCAAATTATTGAGTAAATCAATTAGCCTCTGATCTTTTGTCAGGGGCTTTTTTGTTGCAGTATATTTTTCCAATTTTTGCACACCATACTCGAAAACAAATTATTAGGTGGGAATTAAATGCATACGGATATGGAACTGCCTATTGTCCCGATGGCACCAATCACAGCACCCGATATACCAACAGGACCTGAATGGGCATACCAAATTAAATGGGACGGTGTTCGAACGCTAGTCAGGCTGGATGGCAACGGCGGAGTTGAAATATTTTCGAAACGGGTTGAACCTAGAAACGATCGATTTCCAGAGATTGTTGAATTATTAAGTCCTCTGCGGATCGGAGCCTGTGTGCTAGATGGCGAGATTGCATACTTTGATGGCAGTAGACCTAATTTCCAGCGGGTACTCGTGGGGGTCAATCGAAAAAAATACGATGAAAATATTATATTTGTAGCATTCGATATGCTATATGATCATGGCAAAGACATCCGTAAACTTCCTTTCAAAGAACGTTACGAGCGGCTTGCTGCTAAATTTCCTGATAAACAGCCGCGCGTGTTTGTCACTGATTTGGTTTACGATGGTCCAGCTCTATGGGAATGGGTAAACACTCGTGAGTGGGAAGGCATTATTTCGAAGAAGTTGGATAGCCCATACGTAGAAGCTAAAAAACATAGATACTGGTTTAAAAAGCGGAAAGAGGTTAGGATCGTCGCCGATGTCGTGGGCATCAAATTAAAGAGTGGTTATGTATCTAGTCTTGTTCTGCGATACGAGGATCGTTATGTTGGTCACGTTTCGGGAATAGATGCTGCGTCAAAAAAAGTACTCAAACAATTTATGGAGCAACATCCAGGAGAATGTCCATTCCCTTCCCTCTCGTCCGGAATGAAAAAATCAGATGTGGTATGGCTGAAAGTATCCTTTCCATGTAGGGTTACAGCTCTTGAGTTTAGTGATTCGGGTATTCTGAGGCAACCTAAGCTACTTGGGTTTGGTGAAAAATAATGTAGGAGGAATGTTAAATGTGCGGCCGCTATACAATAACATCTGAGCTAGATGAGATAATTAACACATTCTCCGTTGAGGAAACGAACTATGAATACTCCAAACGTTATAATGTAGCCCCAACACAATTAGTTCCAGGAATAATCAACCGCGATGGTAAACGTGTATTAGAAGGATTTAAATGGGGACTTATCCCCTTTTGGAGTAAAGATCCGAAGATAGCCTACAAAATGATTAATGCACGTGCTGAAGGTATTGAGAAGAAGCCAGCATTCCGAAATTTAATAAAACGGAATAGAATCTTAATCCCCAGCAACGGATTTTACGAGTGGCGCCAGCATGAGGACGGAAAGCAGCCTTATCGGTTCCAATTGGAATCAAAAGGTGTGTATGCATTTGCAGGCCTATATGATAATTGGAAGGATCCAAACGACGAAGTTATTCAAAGCTGTACTATTATCACAACAACCCCTAATGAGCTTGTTGATGATGTCCACAATCGAATGCCAGTAATACTTACCGATATCGAAGCTTGGTTGGATCCTGATACAGAAGATATTATGAGTTTTCTAAAACCTTATCCTGCTGAAAAAATGATTAAATATCCTGTCTCAATGGATGTAGGTAACGTTAAAAACTCTAGTGCATCATTGATCGATGAAGTTGTACTAAATTCGAGATAAATTGAAGTACTTCGAAATTGAAAAAGCCCCTGACCTTACAAGGTCGGGGTTAATCTTTTTCACGGTAAACCTTTTGTTAATTAATAACACCTTCACGCTTTAAGACTCGCGTCAATTCGTAAAATGTTTGCTCTATGTTATCTCCTGTAAAACCTATGTATTGAAGACCATCAACGTTACTAAAATTGTCAAGTCCATCTTGTCTTAATAAAATTGCTTTTTTAAATCCTAATCGTCCTTGAAAAAGTCCAGCTTCGTGTACGACATTTTGTCGTGCTCTGATCGTACCATCAGCTGTCTCGTCCTCTGCTGTAAGTATAACAATTGCAAAAGATGCTCTTTCCAAAAAGCCCTCCAGAACTGGTACAATTGATTCCCCGACATGAGTTTCTGACTCAAAAGTAAAGGAGTTAATACCAAAATCATCATGAAGAAATGTTTTAACCCTTGCCCATAGCTTACTTCTACCATGTCCAATAAATACAGCAGCTGGCTTAGTGATTTTCGGCTCTTCAACACCACTTGGCGTCATGATTTCTGTACTCTCTGGAATTAGTACTAATCGTTCAATAGTGGACTCAAGAATTGTTAATTTTCTTCTTAAACTTCTTTTAAGATTGTCGTAAGCTGTTACCCATGAATCAGCAAGTACTGTTGGTACTGCTTTATTATACTGTTGATTGATTTCATCATTTGTAAAAATTGTCCTAAATAACATTAAGTTAAAATCATTCCATTTAGAATATTTCTGTCTTAGCTCCTCGTATTGATGTTCTGCTATAGGAATCGTTTGAAGCATGTCATTCCCATCAACTAAACGTTTATTAAGTCGTCCTTCAGCCTCGTTTCTCGGAATTTTAAGACTTAATTGGTCTTTTTGAGAAGTGTTTTCATTTTTTTTATTTGCCACGATGCATTCTACTCCTTTTGTGTAGTCACTAAGAGATTTACTCAATTTACTTTAAAACGCAACTTTCATTATATTGGAAAAATGCGGAATATTAAATAATAAAATTATTCGGCCTCGAGCAAAACACGGATATTAGAAGAATAATGCAAATGTTAATACTTCATTTGGACATAAAAAAAGCCCCCGCCAACCGTGAGGTCAGTGAGGGCTTTCGAATATTATTTGCGGGAGATCGCGATTGTGTTAAGCCAAGTCAATTCCGACAAGGTCATTTTTTTCGACTTTACCTTCTCCAACCAAGATTTATCCGATATAACTTTACCATCAATGAGACGTTGCACTGCTGCTGCTAAAGACACCCATTCTGCATCAGATAATTTAATCACGTTATCATCCTCCTCAAGAACATCGTATTTTGTCAGATTGTATACGCGAATTAGCGCGATCAACTTACTAGCGTACCCTGAATCTGTAGCATAGCCGCACTTATATAGCATATCCGCTTGACCTTCCGGCGTCTTAGCTGCTCGCACTCGGTCATAGCGGGGCAATTGAAATAACAGGTCCTGATCTTTATAAAAGTCATAAAGCGAGTCATAGACACGAAAATTAGCTGTTGTGTTTACCGTGTGACCGCCATACTCCTCCCATGTCCCTTTATTTATACTTCGGCCTTTCCAGTATCCATTCGGTTTGCCTCCTCCGACTTTAATTCCACCAAGATTGTACCACGGGTGTATTACACAGCCTGTCTCAAGTATGTTTTGAGCAAGCCTCACTGAAGGAAGCAACGGAGATCCTTCACCTCTAACACGCTGCACGATCGGTGCGAGCTTAGATATGAAATCAGCTCTACTTAACTGCGTCATCACTCTCAGCCCTCTCCTTAGCCTGCTTTACAAATTGATGGCCGTATACCGCAAATGCCCCTGCTAAAACGCCTTGAATGACCGACTCAGCACTCCATCCAATCAACCAGACTGTAAGTACCAATGAAGCACCTGTAACGATATAGACGATGCTCCAGTTTGGTACAGCAGGTGTGTCCTTTAGAAAGAATCCAATTACCCAACAAGCAGCAACAACAATCAATAATTTGGGATCAATAAGTTGAAAAATAGCGTTCCATTCCATAGGTATCATCCTCACTTTATTAGTTTGGTTTTTCAGATCGATCAAGACGCAGATGAGCTTGTTTAGCAGACTCTTCTACCCTCGTTACGCGCTCTGCTAATTGATCAAAGCGTTGTCCTTGTACACGCTGTTCCAGTCTCATATCATCTACACCGCGTTTGATGTAATCGACATCTGTTTTCAATGCTGCATCGTTGCCGGCATCATTACGCGTGCTTTGTCTGACTATGCGGTTTTGACCAATCCAACCAAGTGTAATTGCACTTATAGTCCCTACAGCAGATAAAACAGTTATCACTACTACATGATCCATATTAACCCCCCTATTCTTAATGCAAAATAAAAGGCTCCCGCTATGCGGAAGCCCTTATACCACGCCTTCATGTGCGAATGTCTCGCCTGTAATTTCCTGATACTGATCTGCGGTTATCTTCGTCGCTTGCACAAACACTGCGACATTATCTTTGTTGTAACGACCGTTGTCATAATATCGTTTGACCAATGTGAACCAATCCATTAGAGCACCCCTTCCAATACCAATGTGAGCATCAAGTCCGCTTGTGCTTGCTCCGATTGGTCGAGTCGAATGTTAGTGTTAGCCACCTCAAGTGCCATCATTGCATTTTCGTCTTCAAGCTGCTCGATCCGTATTTGCTCCGCTGTCTTTGGTGCTGGCGCGTTCTCTCTGTCTATCTCTTCTTGCGTCTTCTCACGCTCAGTGACATTAACGATTTTACCGTCTTCGATGTCGAGAGAGACAAAAGGAAACAACTGCTCAATGGTCACTGCCAGCGCCTTATCCGATTCGTCAGCTAGATCTAGGATGTAATAAGGCATGTCTGAATCTGGATAGGATTGAGAGTGGAGCCAGTATCCTACCTCGTAGTTCCCATCGTGGAAGACCAGCATCTTATCCGATGGTGCTGACGGTGCCGCTGGGTGTTCCGGCTCCAGTTGCGCTGGGTGCTCAATTGGTGGGTAAGTGCCATCTTCCTGCGGGAGAACAACAGGCGGTACAGGTTCGGGGACGAAAATAGGTTCATCCTCTGGCTCGCCTACAGACTCTACAGGCTCTTCGTGCTCCGGCTCTTCCTCTGAAGGGATAAGAGGGCTTTCGCCCTCACGATCCTCGTGCTCCGTAATCTCTTCTAACTCTTTGTTATCTTCCATTCTCTTCAGCCCCTTATCTATATGCGATATAGTGGTATGCATTATTTGTCGTGTTGGTTCGGTTGCCGCCGCTTCCTGTCTCTCTAACTATGAAACTGGCACCTGATATGTCTACGCCCGAACCATTAGAGCCTGCTACTGCAAAACCGCTATATGATGTCACCTCAGAGCCTATCAATAGAGCTGCAACACCATTTTGAGGGTATACGAACACAGCCGATGGTACGAAAGGTAGGGACACTGTGCGTGTAGGTGTACCGTTACCTGTGTAGAAGCCTGACGTGTAAGGCTTCAATGTCTCGGTGTATACTATCGCCCATGCTGTCCACACACCTGCCGATTTGCGTCTGGTGTACATGGCGCTGTTATACACATAGTAGGCTGTCTGCGTCATGTAGGATGCCATGTCTGCTGGATGATTCACATGATCGATATAATAGAAATCTTTTGATGGCGCGTTTATACCTGAAGGGTCTACATAATACCTCCCTGTCTGTACTATGTCGTTAAGATTAGTACCTACTCCGAGCGCTACCGTCTCGTTACTTATTTGTGTCCACGCAGACCATGTACCATTAACTTTGTTACGCACATATGTCCGGCTGCTGGCTAAGTTACGCGCTATTTGTGAAGCGTATGCTGCATCCACAGATTGGGTGTGGTCTACATAGAACACGTCCGTCGATGTCGGGTTGTTAGCAGCCGATGCACTAGCGAACGAATAGTATGATCCCGACTGTGTTAAGTTGTTGAGATTTGTGCCAGCTAGAAGGACTGTAATCGTGTTATCCACTTGAAGCCATGGCGTCCACGTTGTTGGGTTAGTCCGCTTACGCATCCACATTCTGTTTTCTGCTGCACCCGTTGCCACTTGTGCCGCATAGTTACTGTCGAACTCAGTGTGTTCGATATACACTGTATTGTTTGTTGTCGGGTTATTAGCTGTTGCACTGGCTGTAGACCAGTAAGTCCCTGTAACCTTCAAACCGTTAACGTTGGTGTTTGTTGCCAGCGCTATGACATCGCTGCTAACTTGTTTCCATACAGTCCAGCCACTACCTGCCATTACTCTCGTCCAAATTCTATCACCTGCAAACTCATACGCCATCTGTTTGATATACAGTTTGTTGGTAGGGTGCGCCATAACGACGACATAAGCTCTGTATGATGGCGGCATGCTCGCATGGTTGCTCTGGATGTCATAGATACCATTCTTCGTATACGTGTCAAGGTTAACGTTCTGCGGCTCAACGGACGTATTCACAGCTTTGTAAGCCCACTCTGCCCATGCTGAAGCTTCTACCAATGCGTCCTCTCTGATACCTAAGTTTGCAGCGTTGAGTGGTGTACCTGCCTCTGAGATAGTTCCAGCTGCTGGCACGATCTCGAATAGCTCCTGCGGTGCCCATGGCGGCAATGTGGCGCCTCTGACTATCTGAACCTCAGAGAACGTGAATGTTGCGGATGTTGGCGTGATCCCATACAGCTGTAACCTCAGTGTTGCCGTTCCGATAGGTGTGGTATATGTGAACGAACCTTTACCTACGAGAGTTGTATCTCTCAGGACAGTCAACACCGCGCCTTTATCATCTAGTGCAGAAAGTTTCACGTAACTACCAGCGATAGGCGTGTTAAATCCTATGGAAAACTCCTGTCTAGTGAAAGGTAGATCGAGAGTACTCAACGGTGGGGCTGTTGTTAATGAACCAAGCGTCAAAGCATAATCATCCTGCGGAACAGATCCTTCCATCATATAAACACCCATTTCTATGAAATCGGTGAATATAGACGATGTGATAGGTAGGGTGTTAGTGAAAGGTCTATCTGCGCCAGAGTCCATTACAGGTATGAGTTGTTTATATACCCCTGTGGAAATGTCAGCATACCCTTGCAATTTACCCGAATTAGCTCCTTGGTTTACATGCACTCCTATTTTTGTAACACCCATACCTGCTGGTGGTATAGGACATTTAATAGTTAACGTTTGATTAGCTTGAACACCATAAGCCATCTCTGGCGATACAAGCGTCGTTTGATCGGCATCATTCATGTATCTGTAGGTTACTCGATACGTACCTGTGGGAAGCCCTCCCGCTGGCGCACTCTCTACGGACAGCTCAGCACCTGTTGTTGGGTTAGGTATGTTCCCGCCTGTAGTTTCTGCGTATGCGGTGAAATATACGAACCCATCTGATGCGATGTGCGTTGCGTTGGTTTGTATGCTTGTTCTGGTAGGAGTTGATGCTGTATTAGTGTTAGGCGTTCCCCACCCAACAGTAGCGTTGCCAGCTTGCCATAGTGCGAAATTAGCTTTGTACGAACCTAGTCCAACTGCGTATCCTGTACCCCAACCCACCCAATTTATTAAAAGCTTAGATACATTAGCTTTAAGCCAAGCCACCCGATCTGTCACAGAGATAGCTGCACCGAACACACCGACACCCCATGTACGCATGACGAAAGCTATCAAATCTATACCAAAAATGTGCTGCGCTCTTTCGCCTTGTACTAACGATGTGTAATGATACGAATCGCCGTCTAGTTTAGCAATCCTGTTGTAGCCAGTTTGTGTAAATTCAGCATAAGCAGTAGTGGGTATTGATAGCGAAGCATTTCTGTTCTGCCTAGCAAAGTTTGYATTGACAGTGTTGCTTGCAGGTTCTTTACCTACGTAATTGGTTATCCGCATTCTCGTATTCTCATGCAAAGACCATCTAGGGTCATTGAATGTGGGAACCAACTGTGCCGCGCTCCCGCCATTGCTCGAAATACCGTACCGCCTAGGAAACTGTACTAATCTGTCTCTCCACGGTTGCTTTTGATAGCTCATTGAAAAACGATCCCTCCATCTCCGCAATTCGTTGCCCCGCAACGGCGGAAGCTTTCGTATATTAACAGCCCACTCTCCATAAGCAATAGCAGATTCTTCTCAAGCCTTATCGCATCCTCGTGGTTAAACCGTTGATCTATAACCCATACCTTTCTTCCTTGATACTCACGAGGAGTTATAAAGGCAGCACGAATAGCATCCAAATTACTCTCGATGCGGTTGATACTAGATAAGAAATCTACATGCGTCTGAGTACGGTTAGTCACTGTCGTCAGTGCAGGCACTGCATACTGAATACTGTTGAGGTATGCAGCAACCTCTGCTGTGTTGTTCTCGATACGGTTCCAATCAACAGCATTAATAGAGTCACTAGGCAGCCAGTCTAATTTAGGAGCAATCCATGCCATTAATTGACCGCCCCC
>NZ_JBFRDK010000164.1:0-13652 GCF_052113545.1 Paenibacillus sp. TAF43_2 | reverse complement strand
GGTGCCAATCATTGATCATAAGCATCAAGGCGCCTCGGCGGCTGCCGCCCTGCTCAATAAGTCCCGTTGCATAGCTGAACAGCCCACCCCATGATACAGCGCCGCTCGATGAACCATTAACGCCTGCAACTATCGCTCTTCGAGGTCGCAGCGAAGATAAATTCATCCCAACGCCGCCGCCTCGCGCCATAATTTCAGTCATCTCCGTGAGCGTTGTCATGATGCCTCCGCGGCTATCCTTTGGTGAGGGGATGACATAACAATTAAATAGCGTCAGCTCTTCACTAGCTCCAGCCCCCGCTGCAATTCTGCCGCCCGGAACCAGCTTCCAATCATCTAATAAATATCTGAATTTGTCCCGCCATTCCTTTTGCTTCTCTGATCCATCTTCAACGGATGCCATCGCATCTGCAAGACGATCCCACATTTCCTCAGGCGTTTTCTCAATCGTAAGCGTAAGTTTCTCTGTTGTAGACTCCACAAGCTCGCCGTTTCTAAGCTTTACGGTAACCTTGCTGCCATCACGGCCGATAACTTCTCCGACTTCCTTGACAGGGAATTTCGGATCATCCTTCGTTAGAACAAGCACGATATCGCCGATCGCCGTTTTACTCGTATCTGCATTTTTCCATGCATATCGATCCAAAAAGATTTTTTCACTAAGGCCCTCAAGCCGATTTCCACCAGTCTTCTCCATCGCAGCTGCTTCCTCCCTCATACTAACGTGCTGAAGGCATAGGTAAGATCAGATATGCTTTTAGCACAATATATTGTGTCATAAAACCATTATACTATACTACATATTGATTTTCATGCTCGTTAGTGGCGAAATTTAGCAAACCTGTCCGCTTACATGCCCACTCTCGTTATATTGCTAGTCCATCCTCTTTTTTAAGCAGCATCTTATTAATATTAGATGAAAAGGCAATACTAATAACAACTTATCCCTTTTACTGCGGAAGGAGCTGTACTAGATGACATTTCAGACGACGCCGCAGGCTGCCTCAGGTGAAGCAGGCACTGCCTTTACTTCTCGCAAGCTTCATCCTTTAGTTGAGCTGCAGCATGACCGCTCTTGGTTTGAAGAACTGCAAAACCGTTTAACAAAAGGCGGCCCATGGGATGATTGGACGTTATATCAGCTCGCTATGGAGGCCGAGCAAGCGAAACGAATTGAAAGCTTCGAAGAATTGTTATGCTTGCGATCTCTTCCAGCCTTCGAGCCAATGGCACATCAAATCAGCACAGCGCGCAAAGTGGTGCATGAGATGGGCGGCCGTGCGATTTTGGCCGATGAGGTTGGACTTGGCAAAACGATCGAAGCAGGACTAGTGCTCAAAGAATATATTGTGCGCGGTTTAGCTAAGCGTATTCTCATTCTTGTCCCCGCTTCCCTTGTTCTTCAATGGGTGCGTGAGCTTAATCAGAAATTCGGCATCTCTGCCGTAGCCCAGAAGAAGGAGYATACATGGGGTTATGATGTAGTTGTCGCTTCTATCGATACCGCTAAGCGTGATCCGCATCGCGAGATTGTGCTTGGAACAGATTATGACATCATCATCATCGATGAAGCACATAAGCTGAAAAACAAGAAAACGACGAACTATCAGTTTGCTAATCTTTTACGTAAAAAATATTGCTTGCTCCTTACGGCTACCCCAATCCAAAACGATATGGACGAGCTGTTCAATCTCATTACGCTGCTCAAGCCTGGTCAGCTGGGCGGCCAAAGTGAATTTGCAGCAAACTTTGTTGTCGACAAGCGGCTTCCGAAAAACGAAGATCAGCTGCAGGAAGCACTCTCCGGCGTCATGATTCGGAATCGGCGCGGGGACGGCGGCATTCATTTCACGAAACGTTTTGTCAAAAATATACCGCTTACTCTCTCAGAAGAAGAGAAAGCGCTGTACGACGCGGTGACGGGCTTCGTTAAGGAACGGTATGAAGAAAGCGGCGGCGATTTATCGAGCATGCTCTCACTCGTTACCCTTCAGCGTGAAGTATGCAGCAGCCGCGATGCGGTTTTTCTAACGCTTGTTAATCTATTTAAGAAAACGTCCGAAGACTCCCCTATGCGTCCAAAAATATGGGAGCTTGTAGAGAAAATTCGTAATATCAAAGCCAATACCAAAGCAGAGAAAGCGATGGAGCTTGTCAAAGAAATGGACGACAAGGTTATCATTTTCACTGAATACAGAGCTACTCAGGAATATTTGCTGCAGTTTTTCCGCGCTCAAAATATGATTGCCGTCCCTTATCGCGGCGGTATGAACCGCGGCAAAAAGGATTGGATGATGGATTTATTCCGCGGGCGCGCGCAAATCCTCATCGCAACGGAAGCTGGCGGCGAAGGGATAAACCTGCAATTTTGCCACCACATGATTAATTTCGATCTGCCTTGGAATCCAATGAGAGTCGAACAACGCATTGGACGGGTGCATCGCCTTGGGCAAAAGGAAGACGTAAAAATCTACAATCTGTGCACAATCGGTACCATTGAAGAGCATATCGTCAACCTATTGCATGAAAAAATAAACCTGTTCGAGCTTGTAATTGGCGAGCTGGATCATATTTTGGAGCGCTTTGAGAAAGGGGATGGCTCGCTGGAGCAGCGGCTTGCTCGAATGCTGCTAGAATCGGGCAACGATACGGATTTAAAACAAAAAATTAATCATTTGGGCTCCTCCCTCAGCCGCATTCGCGAAGAGGTGCTGACAGGCGAAAACCCGCTGCCGACAAGTCCCGACCTGCTAGTGAATTTGGATACGCTTGGACAAACCGTGGAGGTGCAGCCTTGAACGAAAAACAGGTGCACAAATTTGTAAACCGCTATTTAGAAGCTACCGAATGCTCGATTTTAGAAAAGTCACCTAGCCATTTCACGGTGAAGCTCTCTCCTCACGCCGACCGTGAACTTACGAATCGTCCCTACTACTGGAGCTTCGTCGATCGCGTCGACGCAGAACCAGAGACGATGACATTCTTGTTTGTAACGGACAAGAACAAATATGACGCTGCCGAGGAGCTCAAAAAAATTGAAGTCGTGAACACCGAACAGGATGCTGCGCTGAACGCGCAAGATACAGCGGCGAATGCCGCTCTTGGGCGTTCGCTAGGCTTTATTCACGGCAGCTTAGCGGCACCCGTTCGCATTCCGCGTGAAGACTTGTTTTTTGGCGCACGCAAGCTCGAGCAAATTTTTGATGCTGCAAAAGCTAAGGGCAGCTTCGTCCATTTGTTTCAGGAGTCAGACAAACGCTCGAACAATCCCTTTACCTCGACCCCTTACACCGCATGGCTGTCTGTCAATATGCGGGTAGAGTTCGCTTGTGATCGCAAGCGCGAAGAAATTCATAGCTACGGTGTCTCGCTCGCGACTGGCCAATGCGTGGAGCATTTCTACGATCGCTTGCTTACGCACAAGCTTACGCCTCGCCTGCCTGCAAATATTCACATCACCAAAAATGGCCTCTCCTTCAATAAAGCGCTTAGCATCATAGAGCAAACGCTGGAGCGCAAGCTTCGCAGCTATGATTACAGCTGGGCTGAGAGTGCATCAGCAAGGTTGAAGGAAGAGCTTGACCGAATTAACGGCTACTACGAGCCGCTTGTTAAGAATGCAATCGAAGAAAACAAACCAGCGATTGAGGAGCAATTCGCTCAGCGTCAATCCGAAATCAGATGGCAATATGAGCCTAGGGTGACTGCGTCCGCCATTAACTGCGGCATCTTTCATCTCGAGGGTATCGATTGACATCGATCTGACGTTATCCGCAGCAATACGTCAAAAAAAGGCGGTCACAAGGCCGCCCTTACGCGACAGGTTGCAACAGCCTTCTTAAAGCTTGTCCTATACAATGATATGGAGGTGATTAATTATGCCAAAAAAATTCATCAAGCTTACAGCGGCATGTGTTTTGACCGCTATTGTATTGTATGCAGGAGGATTGCAGCCACAAGCTGCTGCGGCCGTTTCTAATCCTACAACCGTTTATGAGCCTGTTCAGCAGCAAGCGCAGCGCTGGGTTGAAGAACTGGCTGTACAGCCTTCTTTTGCCGCATGGAAAAAGTCGACGCTTATTGTTTCTCCAATTGGTCCTGGAACGCATAGCTGGCTTGTGCTTGTCATGCAAAATAAAAATACTGTCGGTTATCTTGTCATTAATGCGGTGGAGTCAGGTGGATATCAGCTAGGTGAATACGGAACAAACAATCATCCATTATTCGATGAAAGCACCCTTTCTAAAGCGATTAAGCAGCTGGAGCTTTTAAAGCCTGCAAACCAAATCGAAAGAATATATGTTCACCCTCTCCTTGCCGCATGGAAAATAACGACAGAGAAAGAAACGTATTATGCAGATGCTGTCAGCGGTGAATCCCTCCCTGCCAAGAAGGAAGATTGGACAAATGCTGCCGCAACTAAGCTTGATAAAGCGGCTCCATTACTTAACACTCAGAAAGCAGTCCTTATTAAACAAGTCTCGCTGCCGTCATTTAATCCATTCGATAAGCTTCCCTGGCTAACGAATAAACCCATCACATTAAGCTCTAATTCTTACACACCTCTCTTTGCGAAAATAAACAACAAAGAACAGCTCCGCTTTACTGCTGAGCTGTTTGATGGCCAGATGTTATATGTCTGGTCTGTCGTCGGATATAACAAATGGGATAACGGTCAAATCTATGTCGCGCTTGAAGCAAGCGAGGATGGTTCTGATCGCCGCTATATTCCCCTTCAGCTTTTAATCGAGCTTGGTCACTTTTACCGATGACGCTCAGCGCGTCCGCGCCACCATAACATTATACTCACTGGTCCCCATCCGAACCAACGCGTCAGCCAAGGCTCTCTCCGAGATTTGGCTAATACGTTGGTTTGTTTCCGTTCTTCTCTTGGTGTCTCCACATAATTTATAAATTTTTCGGTCATAAATTTTACGTATTCATCGCCTTTTGCCATGCTAATCAGTCCTTTCAATACCGTATGAATTAATAATTTAAGTTTGCCCCTTAACCATCCAATCTAAACATGCATGAGTTTCCCTCCAAACAGCCACGCTAACCGTATGTCAAAGAAATCTGGAGGAACAATCAGCATGTTTCGTAAAATGGCACTAACCTTTGTTGTAGTATGGCTGGCTGCTTCCAGCAGCTCATCCAGCGCTTTTGCATGGCCTCTTTTGCCGGTAGGCTACAATCAGGACTGGGCGCTTCCGTCAACTGTAGTCATTATCGATGCTGGACATGGCGGGATTGACGGGGGAGCCTCATCAGCTGATATTTTAGAAAAGGACATTAATTTAGCTGTTGCGCGAAAGCTGTATTTCATATTGCGAAGCCAAAACATACCGGCTGTACTCAATCGAACCGGCGACTATGCACTCAGTGACGATAATCGTTGGCATAATACACGTTCGAGACATCGTAAAGATTTATCGCAGCGCCGTCAACTAACCGATGAAATTGAAAGTGAACTGCTCATTAGTTTGCATGTCAATTGGTCAAAGAAAAGTATGCAGAAAGGCCCTCTAGTGCTGCATCAGAGCAGCGGTGAAAGCTCATTGCTTGCATTTTGCATACAAGATGCGCTTAATCGACAACAAAATACGGCTTTCCTCCCAAGGGAAGGAAAACCGTTTTATTTACTTAGAAGGGTGCAGGACCCTGCTGTAATTGTAGAAATGGGCTTTATAAGCAGCGAGCATGATCGTACAATGCTGACAGATCCGCAGCGTCAGCAAGAAGTTGCTGAAGCCATCGCCTCAGGGATTAGGCAATACAAGTGGATCGTTCATTGATTCACCGCCAATAAGCGCAGTCAGCTTCACGAATCTCACAGTAGGCTGCATCGCAGGTATGGACTGATGTAGAACCGAGGATGTGTATTTCCCAGGTGCTCCAACATGTCCGATCGTGATGCAGCTGTCATGTGACTCCAAATGCTTGCGCAGCACGCCGATTTGCTTGGATATATGTTGAACAGTATAAACGTCATCAAGAAATACATCATTGGAGACTGTCGGCACGCCCAGCTCTTTGGCTAATTTGGGAACAACCGTTTTGAAGGTGGTCCGGCTATCTAGAAAAAAGAGCCCCCGCTCCTTGCATACGCTTAGCACAATTCGCATCATTCGCTCATCTGCTGTCACCTTTGAGCCCATATGATTATTCATCCCAATGGCATGAGGCACATCGTCAATGGCATCCTCTACCCGTTTGCGCACCTCTGCATCACTTAAATCAGTTGTGAGCGCTCCAGGGCCTAACCAGCTTTTTAGCCCTTTGTTCGGTTCCATCGGCATATGAACAATGACATCATGGCCAAGCCTATACGCTTCCTCTGCATCCTTCTTAGTCGTTGGCATAAAAGGCATAATCGCCGCTGTAATTTTGACTGGAAGCTTCATCATTTCCTCAGTTCCGCTCATGTTATTGCCAAAATCGTCAATTACGATTGCCACTGGCTTCCGTTCATCCACCTGCTCAGCCGCACTTATCCCTTTAGCTGAACTCTGAGCAGAAACATGATTATAGCTGAGCGGGCTAATAGCAGCTGAAAATGTACTCAACAACATGACTGCCGCAGCTGTCTTAGCAAACGATAACCATCTCATTTCACAAAATTTCTGTCTTTCTTTTTCTTCAATTACATTATGCTGTCTGCTCATTGCTGCACGCACCTTTCACCGTTTGCTGTTATTGTTTGTGAAAATGCTGGAAAATATGCGAATGCAGCATAATATCAGAAGAATAAACCTAACTTCTAAATATAAAAAAAGAGACCTGATTTAGGCCTCTCTTGTCATTGATTCCTATTTATAATTTATTCGAACTTAAATTTCTGTGAGCAATTTAGTTATATACAACTTGTTGTTTAAGCGTGAGCGACTGGATGTGGTGCAAATGTTACTTTTCCGCCTGCTAATGATGCCACTCTTGCCAATGAATGTACAAGATAACCATGCTCGATGAGCTTTTCACGTCCTGGCTGGAACGCCTTCTCGATCACGATACCGATTCCGGCTACCGAAGCACCCGCTTGCTCAACAATTCGAGCCAGACCAAGCGCTGCATCGCCGTTCGCTAGGAAGTCATCTATAATGAGGACACGATCTTCAGCTGCCAAAAACTTGCGTGAAACAGTAACCTCACTTTCCTCTTRCTTCGTAAAGGAATAGATTTTCTCGGTATAGAGATCATCTTTAAGTGTCAGCGACTTGCGTTTACGCGCAAATATTAACGGCACGTTCATTTGCAGAGCGGCCATAACTGCAGGTGCAATGCCTGAAGACTCCAGTGTGAGCACCTTCGTAATTCCTTGCGCTTCGAATAGGGAAGTGAACGTTTTACCTATGGCAAGCATAAGCTGCGGATCTACTTGATGGTTTAAGAATGAATCCACCTTCAATACATTGTCATTGAGGACGATTCCTTCTTGCATGATTTTTTGCTCTAACTGTTCCACAGCATTTTCCCCCATTTTTATAAAATATTGTTGACTATTCCAGCTTGCTCATGATACGATATTTTTTGTTAAAACATGTTTTGCGGTCGTGGCGGAATTGGCAGACGCGCTAGATTCAGGTTCTAGTGGTGTAACAGCCGTGGAGGTTCGAGTCCTCTCGACCGCATCCTTATTGGGTTTATAGACTATTTTAGACGATGTTTAATCTAGTGGTCAATATGAGACAACATTTTGTAAATTTAAACCACTTCGTTATCATGATACTTAATTCATGATAACGAAGTGGTTTTTTGTTCCGTAATTTTGCAATTCACCCATTTCAATTGAAAATAGATGTTCATAAAAGTCAGTTTTCATTAGCTATTCAATCGTTCATGTGGTGATTTGTTAAATGAGCAATCTCTATTACTCTCTCCATTGTAATTCCTTCTCTTTGTTCAACTGCAAGTGGATGATCAGTCTGTTCTAGTTCTATTAATGGAACAGCGCCTACTTCTTGTGTATGTACCATTGTTTTCAACGACAGTGTAGATATTGGATATATTGAAAGTTCCGTCGACAACCAGCCAAAATATGGTTGCTCATTTTCTCTTCCTTGTACATTCAATAATTCATTGGATTTCAAAAAATTTTCGCCACTAAGTGAAACCCAAACACTCCATATAAATTTTTCATGACTATCAATAATTGGTATTTCAATGTGTCCCCTAATATAAAAAAATTGTTCATCAATTACGCAAAAATCTCTAATTAACTCTGTTCTTTGCTCTTCTGGCACCTTGTAAAAATAGTCTGGTGCTTCAATTCCGTAACATAAAGGGACTTCACTTAATTCGTTGTTGCAATGAGGGCATTTCATCGTTTCTACTCCTGCCTGTTTTCTAATATTTTTATAACCACCAAATTATGTTAATTCTTAAAGCACTTTACTTCTAAATTCTACCGTATATAATTGCATTTTCTCAATAATAATCCGTTCTATTGTACCATATTGCATTTCATTATTCAGATATAAAAACTACTAGGTCAACAACGGTTGAACGAAATTAAATGTTGTATATTAATTCATTTAAATGCATAATAATTCCCAAGAATAAACTAACAACTGGAGGCATTATGCTATGAACATTTCGTGTGAGTCGGATAATATAGAAGATTATTTGGAGGAAACAGAAGACATCGATCTCAGTCACCCGACAATCAACAATTTATCAGATGAATTATTTTCTAGATCTTCTAACGAAGTCGATTTTATAAAAAATGCTTACGAATTTGTTCGAGATCAAATAGCGCACTCTTGGGACATTCAAAGCAATCGGATAACGGTTAGCGCTTCAGAAGCCCTATTTTATAAAGAAGGTATTTGCTACGCCAAATCAAATTTATTATCTGCACTGTTAAGAAGCAAAGGGATTCCAACAGGATTTTGTTATCAACGACTTACAATTGGAGATACACCCGACACAGGATACTGCATTCATGCTCTTAATGCCGCCTATATAAACAGCCTAACTCTAAAACGATTCAAGTACTTAAACAATGTACAAACGCAGTTCATATGTATTTGAATGGATTGCCTTCCGAGCTTTAGATTCATTTCCAGAGGCACTTTTCAGCATCCATAAGTATTGTTTAATAATCGTCGGGTGGAGCACTTAGTCTTGTATCCGGTCTAAAATATTTAATATAGTGGTGGTAAAACGCCGTTTCTTCAAACCCAAGGCTTTCATATAACGTTTTCGCAAAATTGCCTTTTGCAACGTCAAGGATTACCTTGTCTTCACCCCTACTAATGATTTCATTAACAAGGTATTTCACAAAAACTCTTCCATAACCGCGTGATTGATGTTCTATGGAAATAGCAACGGTACATATTTTATTTCCTTCAATTTTTCCTATTGCTACTATAGTATTATCAACTATCATTACAAACATATTATTTTTATTTTGGGCAAACTRCTCGCGTTCCCATTCCACAGGCTTATAAAAAAACGAAGGATACAATCCTATACGCTGTCGCATATGATAGAAAGCTAATTCGCAAATTCTATCCCATTCAAAATAATCATTCTCTTCATAATTTCTAACTATGATGTTATCTGTGGGGAATGATTCACCCTTACGTTCCATAATGTATGAGGATAAATATAATCTGTATCCATTATTGTCCAAAAGACTAATTAAATCAGTGTCACGATGAGAACACGTAAATAGGGTATGCTCTACTTTTTCATTTGGAATAAGCATTTTTTCATATTCTTGTATTAGCATTGAGCCGATATCCGCTGCTTCATACTCTTTGTTCACATATAATATGGCCTGAGGTTTTCTGCCGAAACCATTAAATGAAAGAAACCCAATGGTTGTAGTATTATTGAGTGCAACCAAAATATTATCTTTGTTTCCTTTTTCATCATTATAAAATATATTCAATAGATGATTGTAGTTAAGCAGCATACGTTCGATTTGAGCTTTATCTCTTTGAGGATTATATTTTTGTATAATAATCTGGTTCAATTCTTACACCTCGATTCTGTTTTAGTATTAAAAAAATAATTTATTTATGCTGTCATTGATTTTCTTGTCTACATTCTCTCTATCAGCACTGCCTTGATCATAGGCTTTATTTAATTCTTCAGCAATTTTCTCAGCAAAAATTTTATCCGTCATTCCTTTTATGATCTCTTTTCGGCCAGCTACAATATCCCATTTCTGTTCTATCGCATTCAGTTTAACTTCATAACGCATCGAATAATCTCCTCCATATCTAGCTGTTTTTATAAGATAAAATGATTACCCTTTTCTCCCAGTATACAATAAACCCAACACCTTGGCGGTATTGGGTTTATTGTATTTGTATCGCTTTCAAATTGTAGCAACCCCATCATTTCAAATAAGGATTATTTGCAATCAACTTCACCGTTCGATCTGCCAAATGAGATAGAGGCACGATTCCGAAGCCATCTACGCCGGAACGAATTTTATCGTTTAACGGCTTCACCCATTTCTCGGGTAGTTGGCTCGCACCTTTTTGCATACCTACAATAGAACCTGCGGTAGCCGCATTGCAATCCGTATCAAAGCCCGAAATAATTGCTAGACCTATTGTTGCTTCCAGGTCACCTTCACCATACAGCAGAGACGCCGCCACAATCATCGCATTAGAGATCGTATGGCACCAATGATGTGCATTGCTTTCATCATATTTATGGTGGATACGCTCTACTACTGAATCAAAGGCCACCTGCTCCTCGTACCAGCGTAACACCGTCCGAATATCGTCAGCAAGCCGGCAATTGGCAGGAATTTGACCGAGACCGGCTCTGATCACATCCTGCCTGTTGTCCGTCACGGCAGCCATGGCCAGCATAGCTGCTGTCCACATAGCGCCGTAGATACCATTTTTTACATGTGAGATCGAAGCGTCTCTCCAAGCCATTTCAGCGGCTTTCGCTGGATTCCCAGGATTAATGTAGCCATACAAATCAACTCGAATTTGAGCGCCAATCCACTCTCTATAGACATTGCGATATGTAGCTGAGAGTGGTGGATCTAAGCGATTAACGAGATTCCGGTATGCAATGCGTTCTGCAGTACAGGTGCGCAGCAAAGGCAACAGGTTAAGCCATGTTTCTGCTACATCGTCGGGAGAGAAGTCATAGCCGAATTTTTCTAATACAGCAAGGCTGATGATCGTATAGTTCATATCGTCGTCCTCGACCATATGCTTCACATTATTAATCCAGCTTACGAGCTCGTTTCCATACGACCCGCCCTCGTTGATGACGCCGTACTTCTCCGCAATTTCCGGATCCATTTCGGATGAAATATAATAATGAACTGGAAGATTGTTTGTTTCCTTTAACAAGCCTGTAATACGTTCCTTTCTCCACCCTTCGATCGGCTGCCCCAATAAGCAGCCTGCGGATCGACCGAGCCATGCACCATACATTTTATCCGCTAAATCTTCATATAGAGCAGGTTGATTCACCGGGAATTCGGCAACTGGTCGTTCCGCTACGATTTCCGGCAGGTTAGAGGGCTCAACAAACGGGAAGTCAGCTCTTAAAGGCAGCTCTCCCATTTCGTCTATATAAGCCGCAGCCATTTGTTCACGTTGCGGGTCATTCCACGGCATGGAAGCCAGCTTCTCATACGTAGCAGCCAATTCTGCGCTGATCTGTTTCCCCTCGTCCATTGCCTGCTGCCTTTCAATTTCAACATGATGGCTGTATTGCAAGTAATACTGCTCGGAGGCTTTCATGAACGGCATTCACTCCTTTCAGGAACCGTATTATAGCTGCAAAATCATACCGTCAAAAGCTGCTATGATATCCTCTTGATCAAAAAACTGCGTAAGATCATCGTGCAGCAATCCTATATTGTGAGAGAAATGTGTGACCACAACCTTGCTTTCCCGGCTGAATATCCCCTTGCTGCGTAACCGATTCCTAATATCAAGAACGGCTGCGATGTTGAGATGTCCTCCTGTAAACGGCAGATGGCCGTTCGTACAATCCAATATGGCGAGGTCCAATTTCGTCCGTTCCAGCCATCGCCATGTTTCTTCAGGAAGAAGCCCGGTATCGTGTCCATAAAAGATGCGCTTTCCATCCTTTTCGATTAGAAAGAGCAAACAGGTTTCATCGGGATCATGATTTGCCGGCAGCGCCGTCACCTTGGCATCTCCGGTATCGACGGTTTCGAACAGATCTATTTTTCGCAGCACCAACCGCTCCTCATCTGGTCTGCCAACAGCATCCCGGCATTTGCGAATGACTGCATCGTGGCCGTAAACATGCAACGGCGCATCCAATCCATGAGCATAAACAGGCATCCGCATCTCCAAATCCTCTGCACGAAGATGATCCAGATGCGTGTGCGTGATGAACAAATCCTTCACAAGACCGAGATCGATGCCGCCCGTCAAAACATGATGAAGCGTATCTGGCGGAAAATCAACCTTCAACACGCCATCAATAAGGACGGAGCTCCGTGTTCTCACATTTTTCCCGCCAAGCTCTCTTGCCTTCAAGCAGTGCACACAACGACAAAACATCGCAGGAAAACCTTCCGCAGCAGCAGTGCCAAGAAAATGCACCTTCACGATATATCTCCTTCCAAATCGTTCTTAAGTTTTGGTCGTAGACACAGAATCAACTAACTATCCTTTATCATTTAATGCTTTCTTAAAGGCCTGCCACTATTCGTGTTACATGATTAACCGCTTCAATAGAGCCAAGCTTAGGCTCTTCTTCGCCTTCAAACTCTACGGTAAGCCACCCGTCAAAACCTGATTTTTTCAACTCGCCGAAAATATACTTCAAATCGACAGCGCCTTCTCCAGCAATTTTCCCTAAAAACAGTTCCCCCGTTAAAGCCCGAGTGACGCCGCCAGCCGTACCTTCCGGCACTGGTAGAAAGTCTTTAACATGCACATGACCAACATACCCATTCAGCTCATCAATCGCATCGCTAGAGCTTTGGCCAACGAGCAGAAAATTTCCGGTATCAAATGTGCTTCGCAGCGCATGGGAATTAACTTGTTGGATAATAGCCATAACCTGGTCGCTGCGTCCTGCAAATAACCCGTGATTTTCTAGGCAAAGTGTTACACCTTTCTGTTCGGCATAATCAGCCGCTGCACGAAGTCCATCAATTACGAATTGCATTCCCTGCTCAAACGATATGGAGTCATTGGGTAAATCCCCTGAGAATACACGAACGACCTTGGCTCCAAAATGAACAGCCGCGTCGACAGCATCCGTTACTTCCTTTAATTGTGCTTGCCTTTGTGAATCATCTGCTACCACAAAGTTGTTGCACGCGCTGAAGCACGCAACCTGCAAACCATATTTACGAAGCGCTTCATCAATTAATGGGATATCCTTCTCCTTATCCTTCCAAAAACAACTGAGCAGCTCCACTCCCTTAACCCCTGTCTCGGAGGCAAATGCTAGAAAATCAACGGTATCCCATTTTCCCTCATACCAATATTTATGCACGCTCCACATACTCAAGCTAACGTTCAAACCAATCACGCTCCTCATGGAAAATAGAAGTGCCAAATCAAACTTGATAGTCAGCTGAACGATATATCGCTTCAGTCAATTGAATAACCTTCCTAGCATATTCTCCCGACACCAATATTTCATGTTCTCCTCTAATCGCATCAATGAAGCTTTTATCC
>NZ_JBFRDK010000163.1:0-13953 GCF_052113545.1 Paenibacillus sp. TAF43_2 | reverse complement strand
GTAGATGGACTGGACAGTTATCTAGGCAGCCATGATTTGTCCTATGATAGTCAGATTGGATCGATCGGCGGCGGCAATCATTTTGTAGAAATTCAGAAAGTAGTGAATATACGCAATCATGCTTTGGCTAATGAATGGAATATCAAAGCTGGCCAAATCGTCATTATGATTCATACAGGCTCTGTATCTATCGGGCATCACGCAGGTCTGAACATTAAGGAGATGCTGAAAGAAATTTACCCCGCCTCGCTTAAACATCCAAGCAATGGGATCTATGTCCTTCCACAATCCGAACAATATGAATATCAATGGAATCGTTATTGGAACCTCCTTCATAACGCAGCAAACTTCGCTTTTGCTAATCGCTTATTTCTAGGGCTTATGCTTCAAAAGTCTTTGTCCAAAAGCTTAAAGGATTTTGAGTATAAATTGCTCTACGATGCCCCTCACAACTTTGTATGGGAAGAAACGATTGATGGCAGCGAAGGTTTTATCCATCGCAAAGGCTCTTGCACAGCAAAGTCAGCTGAACAAATGGCCAACACCCCTTTTCAATTTACGGGTGAGCCGGTCTTTATACCTGGTTCCATGGGAGCGAAAAGTTACATCCTTGCAGGACTTGGCAATCGTGAGAGCTTATTCAGCGCTAGTCATGGTGCTGGTCGAAGCCTTTCAAGAGGTGATTCAGTAAAAATAGATGATGCTTTGTTTCGCGAATTTATTTCCAAGTTTAATATTGTTACACCTATTGATCCGAACCGTAACGATATTAAATCCAGACAGGATATACTCAAGAAATGGGAAGAAGAGTTAAAGAAAGAGGCTCCGTATGCTTACAAGGATATCAATGCGATCATCGAATCGCATGAAGAACACGGCATGGCACAAATTGTTGCAGAAGTTGAACCTATTTTAACGATAAAAGGGTAAAGCTTTTTATACTGAAGGTTTAGTGGTTTAAACTAAATTTCATTTTTAATAATTAAAACAGCAAAAAAGCCACGTCCTTGTGACGTGGCTAACTGACAACGCTCTATTTTAGACAGCTTTATTTTAACCATGTATCCAATAAGTGTGAAACAGGATTATAAATGTAGATAATCCCATCCAAAGGGTTGGGGAGTCCAATATGTAAAGCTTCAGCAATACCTATTAAGGTTCCAAACAGCAGAAGAATGGAAAATATCCACAATTCTTTTTTGGATTTTCCTCTTAATAGCGCAGGAACATCAATGGCGATAATTAAAGCGACCGCTACAAGGATCAATATGATAGGTACCATATATGCATCTTCACTCCTCTTTCCTCATCTCTTCCAGAAAAGAATTAGACACCGTACCTAAATGTCGAATCTTATGATTTACCTTCACGTTTACTGGCATCGTCTCAAACGTGTGATCCCAATTTTTTTTGAGCTTCCTCCATTCTTTAGGATTCGATCGATGAATAACATCCCCAAATCCAAAAATATCAACTTTGTATTTCTTCTGCACTTTTTTTACTGCCGCGTTAATGAAACCTTCCACTTTGCTGTTTGCTAGCATCTCTACTTCAGCAATATTTTTCGTCTCCAACAAATCTATCGAGCATTGTACTTCCCCTATATTAATTTCTAATCGTACTTCGATATCGATCTGAGGTTGTCCATCCTTTACGCTGCCTTTGACCTTCGTCTTAGACCGAATGACCTCGAACGTAATTTTGCCGCCTTGTGGACAAGTAACAAAACCCACTGTGCTTTTAATTTCATCGCTAATATAGTTGTATGCTTTGCTTTCAGTTTCATTTAGCCAACCAATCAACTTATCCTTCTTAAATACCGCTAGTCCCGAATATTGCAATGTAGTTGGGGTCAGAACCTTCTCCATATTTCTCTTTTCTTGCCCTATTTGCTCATCCCCCAAAACGACAAGACCTGTTAATACAGGATCTCTTCCTTCGCTCACGAGTGTAGTAATAAGCTGATCCAATGTAACCGTCGTTGTTGGAGCCCATTGCTTCTCTGAAGTCTGAAGGGTAGAGAACAGACTGACCGCGGGGATCGTTTCCAGTTTTGTTAATACTTTCAGCGTATTCTCGGCAGTCGTATGCTTTGATACAACGATAAAGAAATCAGTACGAATTTCTTCGTCTCTTGATAAGAGATCTAACGCCTGACCAATTCCTTCCTTGGCCAAGGATTCACCAAGAACCACAATTCGCAGATGGGAAGGATAAATTTTACGAGGGCTTACAGTGGTCATTTTGCGTATCGCTTCGAAAATGGTATTTGCCGTGATTTGATACGTTGTGACGGGTGTCTTGTCACCGACCTTCTTCCCTGCAACTTCAGTAGGCTCGACGACCTGAACAGAAACCTTATATTGATTTCCGACCTTGTCAATTCCCAAAGCTACCGCGATTGCCAGCTCATTCAACTCACGGCCTTTCCAACAACCTGTGACAAATATAAGCGAGATGACAATTAAACAGAGTAAACATCTTTTACGCTTCATCGTTTATCCACCTGCATTATCACGCGTCGGTTCAGCATGACTACTTTGTTCGCGAATGATGTTGTTTTTATTGATCAATCTAGGCCTCGTTAGCATTGCCCAGCGGGGGAATCGGAAAATGGTATCCTTTTGCTCCTCAAGATTAAATGGTGCAAACGGACTCAGATAGGGAACACCGAATGAACGCAAACTGCACAAGTGAAGTACGAGTGCAAAAATCCCTATTATTATCCCGAACAACCCAAAAGAAGCAGCAAGTATCATTAAAGGAAAACGAAGCATTCTAAAGGTCATGGACATGTCGAAGGCCGGAAGCACAAAGCTTGCAATCCCCGTTAATGCAACGACGATTACCATGGCAGCAGATATAATCCCCGCCTCAACAGCCGCTGTTCCAATGACTAACGTTCCTACAATGGAGACGGCTTGTGCAATCGCCTTTGGCATTCTTAAGCCAGCTTCCCGTAAAATTTCAAACGTTACCTCCATCATGACTGCCTCGATGAATGCAGTAAAAGGTACCCCTTCTCGTTGAGCAGCCAAACCGATCAACAGCTGCGTGGGCAGCATTTCCTGATGAAATGTAGTTATAGCAATATAAAGAGACGGACCTAATAGAGAAATAAAAATACTAAGAAAACGAAGCATACGAATCAGCGTGCTGATATCCGCGCGCGTATAATAATCCTCAGCAGCCTGTATGAACGAGATAAATAATGCTGGGACGACCAATACAATCGGCGTTCCATCAACCAAAATGGCTACTTTCCCTTCCAAAAGCTCCGCTGCTATGACATCCGGACGTTCCGAATGATACAACGTAGGAAAAGGAGTATAGGTTTTTTCCTGAATTAATTCCTCAATGTAGCCGCTCTCCAATATGCCATCAATATCGATCCGATCGAGACGACGATGCACTTCTTCTACTATCTTGTCATTTGCAATTCCTTTGATATACATGATCGATACGTCGGTTTTTGTCACTCTGCCAATTGACTTTGTAGTGAGCCATAAATTAGGATCTTTTATTTTGCGGCGGATTAACGCCGTATTGGTTCGAATACATTCTGTAAAACCTTCTTTCGGTCCCCGAATGACAGTCTCTGTCGTAGATTCCGTGACTGCACGGTCTTTCCAGCCTCTCATTCCGATGATGAACCCTTGGGCGCAACCATCCAATAATAAAATGACATCTCCAGACAACAAAGCAGTTGTCAAAGAACCAAATTCAGAAACATCCTTGATAGCTCCGACCGTTAGAATTTGATCCTTCACAACTTGGAGGATCTTCTCTGGACTTGATACGTTTGGGTCAAGCTCCGTATTAGGGATGCTTGGCATAAGCGATTCGATGATGAATTTCTGGACAGATTGCAGATCCGATAAACCATCTGTATAAAATATCCCGGCTTTAAACTTCTCTCCCGCTCCAATCTGAATTTCTCTGATCACAATATCGCTGCTATCACCTAGCATATTTTTTACATATTGAATATTATCATCAAGGCTTAAATTCAGCCTTTTTTCTTGGGGAGCTTTGTTTGAATCAATGTGCTTGGATGCAGGAAGCTCCATTTTGTTTTTTGATTGATTAATGAAAAACCCCATTTGTCTATATTCCTCTCTGCTCTGAAATAGGGTGAGTTTTGTGAAAATATCTTTTACATTTGTTAACCAAACTTCGTTGATTCATACATTCATTGAATGGGGAGAGTAACTAGGATAAGTGTTTATTCAACTGAGTATAAGGCAACAATTAGAAGATGCTGCAAAGCTTTAGGAAAAGTAATGGGTATGGTTTTTACGGACTATATAATATAGCGCGGATAACATAGAAAGAGGCCAAAAATGGTAAGAGACATCAAAATAAATGTAGCTCAATTTACTGTGTTAGTCATATTGTATTCCGTTGGTACTGCTGTCTTAATTATTCCATCAACATTAGCTGAAATCGTCAAACAAGACGCTTGGATCGCGGCTATACTCGGCGTGGGATTAGGGATGTTACTCGTATTATTGTACAACGCCGTGGGGAATATTTATCCAGAAATGACCCTAGTTGAAAAAAATGATAAACTTCTCGGACGCTGGTTGGGCAAGGCCGTTTCTATTACTTTTATTTTTTTTGCATTCATTACAGCGGCAGATCTTTTGTATTATATGGCGGATTTTATAACTACACAGATCATGGCCGACACACCAGCGCAAGCTATTCATATTCTTTTTGCTTGCATAGTCATCATGGGAGTTCGTCTTGGTCTTGAAAATCTAGCACGGACAGCGGAGTTTTTTTTCCCTTGGTTCATTTTATTATTTATCATTTTAGTCATTTTCATTTCGCCGCAAATCGACTATCACAACATTCAACCCGTATTTGATACTGGAATAAAACCGATGATTCGTTCTACCTTAATCTTCACAAGTATTTTCTCTCTATCTCCTGTTGTTTTTTTAATGATTTTCCCTGTTTCAGTGAATCAACCTAAAAAAGGTCAAAAAGCTTTTTTGATAGGAACATTTATAGGGGGATTCATTTTAATTATTATTATCGCTTTGGCTATTCTAGTTCTCGGTCCTGATACAACAGGAAGGCATATGTATCCAAGTTTTGCGCTAGCCAAAAAAATAAACACAGGAAATTTTATACGTATTGAAGCCATAATGGCTGGCATATGGTTTGTCACGATTTTTTTCAGAACATCACTGTATTTTTACGCTGCTGTAATCGGTCTTGCACAAACGTTGAATTTAAAAGACTACCGTTCACTTACATTACCTTTAGGGATGATCATGGTCGTATTTTCCCTCATTTTACATCCTAATGTCCTTCATGGAAGTGAATTCAACAAAGGAGCATGGATACCTTATGTCTCGACATACGGACTCATTCTTCCTTTGATTTTATTAGGAGTTCATGCGTTTCGAAAACAATTTTTAAAAAACTAAAGCTTGAAAATAGGCTGTCCAACTGGTCATCTAGACGATTGGACGGCCTTTATTAATTCCCCCCCACTTACTCCTGCAGTGTTCATCGATTCGTTACATTTCACCCTCCATATAGCTCTATCGAGTCATATTATTTTCACTTCATAAAGGGCATACTGATTTCAGCCCAATTGGAAGCTGTAATCATTTGTTTATTGTGAAATACATCACATAGTTTGAAAGCGAGTGAAACCATGAAAGAAAATAAACATAATCGTTCAAAACAACAGGAAAAAAAATTAATTATGTTATGTGCGGTTGTCACACTGCTCATGCTGCTGTCGATCATCCGTAAATTTATGAGTTAGTTCAAAAAAATCAATCATCTAAGGAGTGAATTCCATGCTGCTTAACGGCTATGATCCCGTTGTATTCAGTCGTATATTAACCTCTCTCACCCTTGGCTTCCACATCATCTATGCCACGATAGGTGTCGGCATCCCGCTGATGATAGCACTAGCCGAATGGATCGGCATTAAGCTGAATGACTTTCATTACCTGCTGCTTGCAAGGCGCTGGGCTCGCGGCTATGTAATCACCGTTGCAGTCGGTGTCGTAACAGGAACAGCAATTGGACTGCAGCTAAGTCTGCTATGGCCAAGCTTTATGAGAGTTGCTGGACAATCTATCTCCCTGCCTCTTTTCCTTGAAACCTTTGCATTCTTTTTTGAAGCCATCTTTCTCGGTATTTACCTCTACACTTGGGATCGCTTTAAAAGTAGGATGACGCATTTTTGGCTGTTGATTCCCGTCGTTATTGGTTCATCAGCTTCAGCATTCTTCATTACGATCGTGAATGCATTTATGAATTATCCGGTTGGATTCACTTTAGTTAATGGTGAAATCGCGGACGTTAATCCTATCGCAGCAATGCTTAGCCCAGCTATGCCGACTAAGGTAGCACACGTTCTCTCTTCAGCTTACTTAACCTGCGCTTTCATACTCGCAGCCATTACGGCATGGTCGCTGCTTAGAGGCAAAGATCATATTTACTATAAGAAAGCTTTAAAGCTCACAATGGTCTGTGCTTTTGTCTTTATGATTTCTACTGCGCTTATCGGAGATTTATCGGGAAAATATCTTGCAAAATATCAGCCAGAGAAGCTGGCGGCAACGGAGTGGCATTTTGAAACGATGGGCAAAGCGCCGCTTATACTCGGAGGTATCCTTACCGAAGACAATGAAGTGAAATACGGACTAAAAATCCCGTTTGGCCTAAGCATTCTCGCTCACAGCAATCCTTTTGCTGAGGTTACTGGATTAAATGAATTTCCCGAGGATGAGCATCCGCCTCTATGGATTCATTATCTCTTTGACATTAAGATGGCTTACGTAGCCTTTATGGTGCTGGTCTCCCTTCTATTTATAATTGAAATGGTTCGAAAAAAAGGGAATACATACCGCCGCTGGCTTCTTTGCGCCGTTGTTATTGCCGCTCCAGTAGCGATACTCACCATTGAGCATGGTTGGATTTTCTCAGAGGTTGGTCGGCAGCCGTGGATCTTAAGGGGCATTATGCGTACTGCGGAAGGTGCAACGACATCCGATCATGTCGATTTGATGCTTTTGCTATTTGCTCTGCTTTATCTTGTGCTTGGCATTTCTTCTGTAAGAGTTCTAATAAAAATGTTCCGAAATAATCACGCTGAAGATGAAATAGCTGCCTACGAGAAGGAGGCTCATGATCCATTATGAGTTATGAAGTCATTGGTATTACCGTGCTCTGGACTTTTCTGTTTGGCTACCTCATTATAGCTTCTATTGATTTTGGCGCCGGTTTTTTCAGCTATTACAGCTCCATTACTGGAACGAGGCATCTGATCCATTCCATCATTGATCGGTATTTATCCCCAGTATGGGAGGTCACGAATGTTTTTCTCGTTTTCTTTTTTGTCGGGTTTATCGGATTTTTTCCGGATACCGCCTATTATTATGGAACTGCCTTGCTTATACCGGGAAGCATTGCCATCGTGCTGCTAGCCATTCGAGGGGCTTATTATGCTTTTAATCATTACGGCTCACGAAGTCGAAAAATCTATACACTCATGTACGGGGCTAGCGGCTTGCTTATTCCAGCTGCCTTATCAACGGTACTAACGATCTCAGAAGGTGGATACATCAAGGTTACAGACGACGGAAAAGTAGTATTTCTCGTTAACGAACTGTTTAGAAGCAGCTATTCCTGGTCCGTTGTTCTGCTCGCCCTTGTAAGCGTGCTGTACATATCGGCTATGTTCTTAAGCTTCTATGCCCATAAAGCAGGCGATGCGCCTGCATTTAAGATCGTTCGAACATACKCGCTCGTATGGAGCTTGCCGACAATACTTAGCAGCCTTCTTGTTTTCTTCGCCATCCATGACCATAATCGTGAGCACTATGAGAAAATGCTGGATAGATCATGGATGTTCGCTTTATCCTTTCTCTTTTTTATGTTAGCCGTTTACTTGGTGTGGAAGCGCCAGCGACTTGGATTATCGTTTATTTTCGTCATTTTGCAGTTTGCTTTCGCGTTTTATGGATACGGTTCAGCCCATCTGCCTTACATTCTGTATCCCTATTTGACCATACACGATAATTTCACCAATGACTCGATGGCTATTGCGCTAATCGTAGCATTTGTACTCGGCTTGCTGCTTCTGATCCCTTCACTATACTTGCTGATGCGTCTGTTTTTATTTAACACAAAATACGTCAAAGGCAAATAAATACCGTAAAAGAAAGCAGGTGTACGATATTGGAATTTACTTTAATTATGGTCGCCCCTCTTCTCATAATAGTCATCGCAGTAGTGTTCCTATTTGTATGGGGTGCTAAAGGCCAAACTTCGCCTAGGGAATAATCTCAATAAAAAACGCGCCTTTTCCTTCTGGAATTGGGCGCGTTTTTTTATTGAGATCTGTGTTTACGATGAAAGTATCGCTTCTGCTACAAGCTGCCCTGACAGGGTCACCATCGGTGTTCCCCCGCCTGGATGCGTCGTGCCTCCGACAAACCATAAACCCTTTAGATCGGCTTGATTGGAGGGCCTGGCAAAGGTTTGGCGCGCTGTATTGGAGGAAATGCCATATATAGCTCCGCGGTATGCCGATGTCTGCTCTTGCATATGGTCAGGAGTGTAGACTCCTGAAATCTCTGAATCATCGATTAAACCAGACAAGCCATATGCTTCAAGTTTCGATAAAATGCGTTTCTGATACGATTCGGCTTCTTGCTCCCATTTCAACTGCGGAGAAGTGTATGGAGCGTTAGTCAGGATAAACAGGTTGCTGCCTCCAGCAGGGGCCATCCCATCCTCTGAATAACCTGAATGGCAAATGTAAATTGCAGGGTTCTGAGGTGCTCTTCCTTGCTGGAAGATGTCGTCAAACTCACTGCCATAGTGTTCTGGGAAAAACACAGTATGATGCAGCAGCTGGCTGTAGGTCTTCTTACTGCCAATGAGGGAAACAAAACCTGATAACGATGGCTCATACGATGATATTTTGGCATTGCTCATGCTTGGTCGTTTTGATTCTTCCAGCAGGTTTTTGCAAATAGCCAGCACATCACCATTTGCGATGATGATTTCAGCTTTATAGTCCGCTTTGCTCGTAACAACACCTGTGATTCGACCGTTTGTCGATGTAATCTGTTGAACTCTCTCGGACGTATGAATCGTTACACCTAGCTCCTGAGTAAGGCGGCCGAATGCCTCCACAATCTGGTAGGTGCCGCCCCTCACTCCGTAAATACCCAGCTGCAGCTCCAAATGAGCAAGCATGGCAAAAATAGACGGAGCCGTTCTGGGAGCCGATCCTACATAGGTCGCATAACGTCCGAAGAGTGCAAGTGTATTCGGATGCCTAAAGTAACGGCGAAGCAGCCGTTCCAATGTTAGCCATGGACGAATCCGCAGCAAACCCGCAAGCAGCCTTACGTCTGCTTTATCCTTCCATGACAGCAGCAGCCGATTCATGAAGAGCTGGTCAGCTTGTTGATATAACGCAGCAGCCTCTTTCATAAATGAGCGATACTGCTTCGCATCCTCTGGACTATATGCAGCAATTTGCGCTTCCATTAGAACGAAATCAGAGCATAAATCAACCGTCGTTCCGTCTGCAAAATAATTCCGCGTGCCCGGGATCAGCGGATAAAAGGTAACGTAGTCCTCCATTCTTCGACCAACGTTCTCGAATACCTRCTGAAATACATGAGGCATCGTAATCGTGCTTGGTCCACGATCGAAGCGATAACCGCCAAGCTCAATGCGCTGAAGCTTTCCGCCGAGTGCTGCCTGTTGTTCAAGCACAGTGACGCGATAACCCGCATGTGCCAGCCGAATAGCTGCAGATAATCCGCCTAAACCTCCGCCAATGACAATGACTCGCTTCACGAATACCTCCTCCCTTTCCATTCATAACCCGTCCCATTGAGACTCGCCCGCCACGAGGCCAAGGCAATCGCTGACAGCAGAAATATACTTGCCGGTAAACAGAAGGATAGGTACCAGGGCTGTCCACTTTTCCTATCAATGATTCTTTTCAGACAAACACCTAGCAGATAGCAGAGCGAGCTTGGCAATAAAACAGTTGTAAGCCAACCTTCCGGATAGGCATGCAAGAGAAACCCAGCTAAACTAATGATCATCATTAACGGAGGCAGTATATAAAGCAGGGTGTACATAAACAACATAATGCCAAGCAATAAGCTGTTGCGACCTACGCCTGCAAATATATTTTTCTTATAGCCGTTCCAAACCCCTGCAGCGTTCTGATACATGCGCATGGAAATTTGGGGGCAAACGTAGGCTAAAGTGACGGGGAGCCCGGTTTTTTTGACAGCACCAGCCAGCTGCATATCATCGACAAGATGGCCTTTGAAGCCAGCATGGCCGCCTGTCGACCAGTAGCTTTCTGCTGAAATCATCAGAAAAGCGCCGTGTGCGGCGACGAACTTTGGATCTGGCGATTGCCGAACGAGTCGTATCGGCAGATGGCAGGCAATCGAGAAGCTCATCATCGGGACGATGAGCTTCTCCAGCCATGTTCCAGTTTCCTGCTTAGGGAAACCGGTCACAAGCCCTTGACCTTGCGCTAACGCGGTGTCAAGCGCATCCGCGAGCGCACCCGGCTCAAGCCGCGCATCCGCGTCGAGGAATAACCACCATTCGCCGCGCGCCGCTTCGGCGAGCTGATGACATGCGTGCGACTTGCCCAGCCAGCCGAACGGCAGCACATTACCGGGCAAAACGCGAACACGRCTGTCGCCTGCTGCAGCAAGCCGCGCAGCTTCTGCTGTTCCGTCTGTGGAACGATCATCCAGCACCAGCACCTCGATAAATATGGAAGGCTCCAGCAGCACCGATTGTWTACATGCTGCGATGTTATCCGCTTCATTACGCGCTGGAATAAGAACCGACAGCCGTGGTTTATGTTTGATTCCGTGAGCATGTGGACCATCATGTTGAATGGACTCTGCTCCTCCTGACAGCCAAATTCGTCCTTTGCCGGTTCCTCCCAGTGAAGGCATCTGCGAGAGATTCCATAACACAAATAATAGCTGCAGCATCAGGGCTGCAGCTACCGTCCAAAAAAAGATTTCCACCTTGTCACCCCGTTCATCCAAGCATCAAAAACCTCGTTCGTTGACCGTTTCGCCTTCAGCATTGATCGATACTCGGCTAGCTCCCCATGAGCTGCTGCTATTACTGCAAGGCGGTGTTCATTCAATTGATCCTCCAAAGCCGATTCAAGCATTGTCGTAATGGTTTTACGTCCCAGCTGCTGCCATGCTCTGTGGATAGGTTTACCGAATTGAAGACTGACTTCTGCCTTTTGATGAAGTCCTAGCGAATAATATGCGGTTACGGGCTGAACAATCGTTCCCGGACAGCGCTCCAATAAATAGCCCGCGCCGGTTTGAAATCTTAAAGGTCTACGCTCCAGATGCTCGATATCTCCTTGTGGAAATAACCAAACTCCATATCCTTGATTTAATAGACTCTCACTATATCGAAGGGAAGCAACGATCGCTCGGCTTGACTTCTTATCAATCGAGAAAGCTCCTATTTTGCGAAAAAATCGATACCGCTTCATTTGCTCTTCATCCATCATCATATAGTGTTCACGCACTGAAGCGTTTGCGATCGCATGATATACAACCATTCCATCCCACCAAGAGCTATGATTCATAAGATAGAGCACAGGCTGGCCTTGCGGAGCTGGATCGATCTCACCGCTCAGCTGAAACGCGTGAAAATGCCGTCTTAACAAATAGTTTTCATTGTATTGCGCGAATACTCGTTTAAACCACTTGCTTGAGCCTGCTGCGATCAATCCTTCCCGCTCCTTCCGCTACAATGATAGCTGCCAATGCGATGATGAACGGCATCATTAAACCTTCCTTGGCCCCTAAGAGACCAAACATAAGCAGCATCATTTGCGTGAGTCTTACAGCCTCGATTCGAACGTTCGCCGATACTTCTCTTAAAGGGAACAGAAATGATATAGCTGCTGATATAACGAACCAACTGATGAAGTTTGCTGCCGGTATCCCGTAGAAATCACCAGGCTCATGCCAAATCCAGAACTGCCTAGCGAAAGCCACTGGATCGAGTACGAGGTCAAAAACAACCGTCCATAAGCCGGTATGGAGCGCACGCGTCCATCGATTGGAGAAGGCAGTCATTCGCATCACAGTGACAATGACACCGATCCACGCACAAAATATGGCGATGGGTACTCCGCCAAGCGAGATGCCAAGTAAAGATGTGTATTGGTAATCTCCAAACGGCCATCCCATCGTCACACCAAGCCATTCTACAGCAAACGTAAGTACCCCAACTAGCATTATTCTACTCCAGCTGCGACGGCGCTCCTCGCCCATCATGCCTTCAATATGAATGGCATACAGGGCAAAAAACACGAGAAACAAACCATTGGAAAAGGAAAGCCACGTTGGAACGCCAATGGTCAGCATGAGGATTAGCCCGATGCAATACCAAAAAATAAATAGGTAGCGGATCATAGCGATACCGCATTGCTGTCATTCACCTCTGATATGAGAGTATATTTCATTTTTATATTCGTATAAAGCTTTAATTTATTTAATGAGCTGACGATAGCTCGCTTCTTATAGACTTCGTAGTTGGCAGCCTTTACTTCATCCAAAATCGCTGCATAGAAGCTTGCGGCCAGCTCAACTGAAAAAGCGCTGCTGGCAGGATACGTTTCAAGCCCGCGCAAGCCTCGTGCGAACCAACTGCGTGAGAGTGTATCCAGCTCTTGCACAAGATGTTGAAATCGTTCGTCGACAACGCCCATTTCGAAGTCAATTTCGGAATAGTGATGACGAGCGAGCAGCTCAAGCGGCAGGTAACGACGCCCTCTGCTCTGATCTTCGCCAACGTCGCGAACAATGTTTACAATTTGCATCGCTTTGCCAAGCCATATTCCCGCTTCTATTACTTGAATATCTGGCTGATCATGCAAGACTGGGAGAAGCATCTCCCCAACAGTTCCAGCAACCAAGTAGCAGTAGTCCTCCAACTGCTCCATCGTCTCATAGTGGGTGAAAGATAAATCCCGGCGCTGTCCCTCCATTTGTCTGAAAAACGGTTTTTTGCTGAGCGGAAAAGTATCAAACAGCCACCGTAAAGAAGGCCATATGAAATGATCCGCTGCCTGATCCAAACGGTTAAAATGTTGTTCAAGCTCATCAATGGTATAGGGAGAACTTTGCGGCTCATCTACTGCATCGTCTATCATGCGGCAGAAAGCATAAATAACGTAAACGGCTTCGCGCCTTGGGCTAGGCAAATAACGAAAAGCTTTATAGAACGATGATGATCCTTTCTGAATCATCGCTTCACATTGCGCCAAATAGACAGTGGGTTCCATGAGGTCACTCCTTTAACAAATAGTTGGCTAGCAATCTGGCACCTTGCATAACAATCGGGATTCCACCGCCAGGATGCACCGATGCCCCTACAGCATACAAACCTTTTATCGGATATGGCACGATTTGAGGACGGAACACTGCCGACTGTCCAAAAGTTGGCGCGATGCCGAAGCTGCCCCCATGATAGAGTCCATCCGACTCCGCGTCCTGCGGCGTCCTTACTTCCTTCCATTGAATCGCAGCTCTCAAGCCGGGAAAGCCCCTCTTCTCAGCCTCATCAATTACATGCTCGACTAACGCGGGCACTTCATCCTCCCAAGCTACAGAACCGTGTGGCGGAGCGGGAATCAGCATATACATGACGCTCTCACCCGGAGGTGCTGCTTCCATATCCATAGCTGACGGATAAAATATGTAAAAGGATGGATCTCGCGGAAGCTGATTGTTTTGAAAAATTTGTTTTAATCCGCTTTGTAAATTGTCAGGTAAAAAAAACTGGTGAACGGAAGCTTGATCCCACTGTTTGTTTAGGCCTAAATAGATCAAGATTGTTCCTGATGACGGCTTATAGGCTTTCATTGGAACAGTGTTCTTT
>NZ_JBFRDK010000162.1:0-16013 GCF_052113545.1 Paenibacillus sp. TAF43_2 | reverse complement strand
CTACCAAGCTGAGCTACGTCCCGGGAAAAGATGGTGCCGTCGAGAGGACTTGAACCCCCAACCTACTGATTACAAGTCAGTTGCTCTACCAGTTGAGCTACAACGGCAAGATGTATTCGCTAAACACAAGATGTATTATCGCATATAAACTGAAATAATTGCAAGTGTTTTTTTATTTTTTTTTCTGAAAGGATGATTAGGGTGAAAATCGTTATTGCACCGGATGCGTTTAAGGGGTCAAGCAGCGCATTTCAAATTGCTAGCACAATGGAAGCAGGCATTCGCACAGTACATCCACATGCTGAAATCTTACAGCTCCCAATGGCTGATGGCGGTGAAGGTACGATGGAGATATTGGTACAAGCTACAGGCGGGAGTTTTATCGAGGTTCCTGTTCACGACCCGCTCAGCCGAAGCATTCATGCAAGATATGGCGTACTGGGAGATGGCCAAACCGCGGTTATTGAGCTTGCTGAAGCATCTGGTCTTGCTTTGCTCAAGAGTGAAGAGAAAAATCCGCTTATCGCTTCAACATTTGGCACCGGTGAATTGATTCGGCATGCACTCGGTTCTGGTTATCGTCAATTTATTATTTGCTTAGGAGGCAGCGCGACCAATGATGCCGGATCGGGCATGCTGCAGGCGCTCGGAATGAAGCTGTTAGATGAAAGTGGAGCTGAGCTGCCGCTTGGAGGCGTTCATTTGTCGAAGCTTGCATCAATTGATGATACTGGTTTCCATTCGAGCATTCGAGAAAGCAGCTTCATTATTGCTGGCGATGTACGTAATCCATTGTGCGGGGAGCATGGAGCCTCTTTGGTTTACGGCCCTCAGAAGGGAGCATCGTCAGAAGCAGTCAAGCAGCTTGACCTTGCATTAGCTCATTTTGCTGAAGGCATATACAAGCATACAGGAATTGATGTGGCGAATTTGCCAGGCGGCGGAGCGGCAGGAGGAACAGGTGCAGCACTTTTAGCTTTTTTTGACGCGGCTATGCACGCTGGAGCAAAACTTGTTATGGATAGAATTGGATTTGAGGAGCATATTGTTGGCGCTGATTGGATTTTGACAGGCGAAGGGAGATTAGACAGTCAAACGGGTTCAGGCAAGGTGATCAAGGCGATATGTGATGCCGCTCGGGGGCAGCGCATCCCTGTTATCGCCGTTTGCGGGTCAATTGATGCGAGTTCAGCATACACGTCGGAGCTTGGTCTTCGTGCAGGCTTCTCGCTCGTGCCGGGTCCATGTTCTGTAGAAGAGGCGATAGACCACACGGATGAGTGGCTGCTTGATCGAATCGTTCATATTTTCAGCTTGTTATAATGTCATAAAAAAAAGAAGCAGCCTATGCAATGAGCAATGGCTGCTTCTTTCTTGTTAACCTATCGTTATGCGGTTTCGCCTTCAACGGCTTCTTGATTTTGCTCAATTAGCATTTCGACCTTGCGAATCCGGTTTTTGCTCGTCTCGCGAATGATAAATTTATAATTTTCGTAAAAGTGCTCTTTGCCTGGCTTTGGATCGGTCACTTGACTGTACAACCAGCCGCCGACCGTATCCACATCCTCTTCCTCGAAGTTCATGCCGGTTAGATCGCTCAGCTCGCTAAGTGATACTTTACCATCGAGAAGATAGCAGTTATCAGCCAGCTGTTCGATTTCCTTGCGTTCGTCGGCGTCAAATTCATCACGAATTTCACCAACGATTTCTTCCAAAATATCTTCAATTGTAATCAGGCCGGAAGTACCGCCGTATTCATCGACGAGAATAGCGATGTGAACACGTTCTAATTGCATTCGCTTAAGAAGCATTTTGACTGGCGTAACCTCGGAAACGCTCAGTACAGGATGAACAAGCTTTTTGAAATCCAAATCACGATCAGATTCATATTCTAGGAAAAGCTGCTTCGTGTTAATCATGCCGACGATGTTATCCTTGCTCTCAAGTGCGACCGGGAAACGCGTATATTGTTCCTTGCGAATAATTTCCATGTTCTCAGCTAATGATTTGTTTGTATACAAACAAATCATATCGGTGCGGGGCACCATAATTTCTTTGGCCAGCAATTCGTCAAAAGCGAAAATGCGGCTTACATATCCGTATTCTGTATTGTTAATCTTTCCGCTTTGGTAGCTCTCGTTAAGAATAATTTGAATTTCTTCTTCCGAGTGTGCTTCTTCATGCTCTGTAGCTGGTTTCAATCCGAACAAGCGAACCAAAGCGTTAGCCGAGCCATTTAGCAACCAAATGAAAGGATATAAAATTTTGTGGAATAAAATAATCGGTTTTGCTGTTAAGAAGCTAATAAATTCAGCTTTCTGGATCGCCCACGTTTTTGGTGCAAGCTCCCCGACAACAACATGCAGGAATGTGACCGAAATAAATGCGATTAAAAAGGATAGAATATGACTGATGTCATCGTTAATAGCAAAACGTTCAAACAAGGGTAAAAGCATTTTTTCAACTGTCGGTTCTCCCAGCCAGCCCAGCCCGAGCGCTGTAATAGTAATACCTAATTGACAGGCTGACAAGTAGGCATCCAGATTACTCGTAACCCGTTGAACGGCAAGTGCGTTCTTCCGGCCCTCAAGCACTAACTGATCGATCCGACTGGAGCGAAGTCTGATGATGGCGAACTCCGTTGCGACGAAAAAAGCAGTTAATAAAATAAGAAGAGCAATCATGAATAAATTGAATCCTATACCCATTTTCGTTTTTCACTACCCTTTTATGTTTATATTTTTTTTATTCTTATGATCTACTATAACGAATGATTACATGATATGACAAATGCCATATCCAACGGTAACAGCCTTATACGCGCTTTAAAAGCGATTTAACGAGAATGAAAGGCTTATTCTCATTGATTTTCGAGCCTTTACAAGCGTCATTCTCCGGCATATGATGAGTTCATATGAACTTGTAATATAGGAATGCAAGACGAATGCGCGAGGAGGAAGCGATATGGAGTCCTTTACGCTTACTCGAAAAGAGATGGCTTGCTTGCTGCTGGCTCTGGACGGAAAGTATAATTTGAAGCCGCTGCAAGTGCTGCAAGCCGCATGGACCAAAACGCATCAATGTGATTTGGAGAAAGGCACGGGACTGCCTGCATTTATGTCTACGCTGCTGCCTCCAATTATGGAAAAGCTTATTAAAGGAAATGAGATTAAAGGCTTTTCACTACATGAAATTGCTGCGTTGGGCCAACTAATCGAATATTCGAATCTGTCGATTACCTCCATGCAAAACTGGGTAAAGCGAGATTTCAAACCTTATTTCGATTGTCCGAAAGCTGGGAAAAAATATTCTTTGAACCAAGCTGCGTTATTATTCATTATTGATGATTTAAAGTCAAATCTCGATTTTGAATCAATACGCAAGCTTTTTGAGATCGTCTTCAAGAAACCAGAGGATGAAGCAGACGATTTAGTTGGGCCTATTGAATTATATGCATCTTATACCAGTATGTTTGAGGAGCTTGATGCGAATAACGATCAACTGCTCGACATTTCCGGTCATTTGAAGGAAAATCCGCATCAAGATTTATTGACAGAGCATGTCATTCGCTCTTCAGCGAATCAATTTGCAAGCAGATTGCCGAATTTAACGGAAAAACAATGGGAAGCGGTGCGAAATATATTGCTCGTTGCGGTTATTTCCATCCAAACCTCCTATTTTCATTCGTTAGCAAGGCGTTATTGCAATGCAACCTTATTTTTAGCCACAGAATAAATATGGTTCAAGGGATGACAAACTCACTAAATAGTCCTATACTGGTTTAAGTTGTAAACTACAAAATAGACAAACTGAAAAAGGCAAACTTGTTGAAAGACAAGGACGCAAAGTTATGGGCCTAAGGTGTACGCACTATGGCTGCCAGACCGCCGGAAGGATAATAAGCTAACTGAGCTGTCCGCCTCCTGTGGCTGGATAGCTTTTTTTGTTTTCAGGAGACAGAGGAGAGAGCAAGCAGGATGGTTTTTAAGGATAGGATAGAGAGAGCGAAAATACTGTTTAAGAAATTGAGTTTGAAGAAAATAACGAGCAAATTATTGCTTGTTACCGCAATCATCACACTTTTTAATGTAGGCTCGGGCGTTTTGATTTATTTTCAAAATCATTCAGTAGCAACCTCGGTCGAAGGTTCAGAGGAATTGCAGCGTGCTGAACGCAATTATCAGGGTATATCGAATAGGCTGCTGAAAGTGATGCTTCTAATGGTAGATGCCATTGAAAATGGCAAAAGCGATGCAACGCTGATCATGAAGGATTTGGAAACGATGCCTGCCAACATCGATGAATTAGAGAAACAGCTTATCGATATGGATAAGAAATATCCGCCTGCAACGGAAGATGGTCCTTATTATGCGAATCAGGTTAATGTTCTTAAGCTTGCATTAGATAACTTGAAAGTGACGAATACAGACGTGAGTGGATTATCATCAGATGAGAAATCGCTCCGCATAAGCAATCTAATAAGCGTATATACCGTCATTCTAAGTTATTCCAACGATACAATGCACGAGCGTTTGACCGCAGACGCTAACGCGACGCAGAAGCTTCTTAATAAAGACATATCCAGTGCGAACGTAATTGTTCTTATTAATGTCATTTTGCTTGCTATTCTGCCTGCCATTATGATTTTTGTCATCTCACAATCAATTAGAACAGGACTTGTAGGCATTACAAAAAGAATTAAGCAATATGGCAATAATGATTTTACAAGTCAAGAAAAACTCGTTCGCTCTGACGAATTTGGCGACCTCGACCATGATTTGGCTAATATGGGCGATCAGCTGCGAGAAACGATTAAAGCTACGCTTGAAGTGAGCGAATCCGTGCTCCACATTTCGAATAATATGGATAATATGATTGGTATTAATCGAAAAGCATCAGAGGATGTAAATGGCCAAGTGGAGCTGGGCAGAAAAGTGTTGCTGTCGCAGTATGACGATGCTTCATCCATTTCGGCAGTTACCGAAGAAATCTCAGCAAGCTCTCAGCAAATTGCTGCGTCGAGTGAATACATAAACAATGATATGCAAAATATGAAGCAATCATCTCATAACGGCACGCAGCAGATGGCTGGCGTGGTCTCGATGGTAAATGAAACAGTAGACCAGTTTTCAAAGCTAACTGAAGCTTTCGAAACGATGAATGAACGATATAACAATGTCGCTAAGTTTTTGAACGGCATTCAGGATTTGAACACACAGACAAATTTGTTGTCACTGAACGCATCCATTGAATCGGCAAGAGCGGGTGAGCATGGCAGAGGATTCGCTGTTGTCGCTGACGAGATCCGCAAGCTGTCCAGTCAAACCGATATGATCTCGAAGCAGATCACGAAGGAGCTGACGCTCATACAAAGCGATGTGGCAGCAAGCAGCCGCACGATCGGCAGCTTCGCGAATGTTATTAACACGACGCGTCAAGCATCCGAAACCGCAAGCAGCACATTCCAAGCGCTGGAATCACAAAGCAGCATGCTGTCAGATCAAGTGAGCGAGATTTCTACGGCAATCAGTGAAATCACAACAGGCATGTCTCATATCGTGTCTGCAGTAGACAAGCTATTGACTACGTCTTCAGAAGTAAATGGCAAAATGGAACATATGAGCGAGCTTTCTGTTAAGCAAAATGATATTTCGGATGATTTGCGCACCCTAGCGGAGAAGCTTTCACTTTCCTCGCAGGATTTGAAGGAGAAAGCATCTGTTTTCAAAGTGTAAGCAACAAAATGATAATCGAGTGAGGCAGGCAGCATCCATAGGTTTGGGTGCTGCCTGCCTCTTTGTGCAAATAAAGAAGGATAAGCGAGTATAATGCCGAATCAATGAATGGAACCAATAAAAAACAGATCCACTATGGGAGACAGGATGAGCGAAATGAACTTTCAAGTTAATTTACAAGGGATGATCGAGCTTCTCTCAAAGCATTTATATTCGAGCCCAGGCGTGTTCATTAGGGAATTACTGCAAAATGGCGTTGATGCGATAACGGCACGCAAACGGCTTGGACATCGCTTTGATGCACGCGTAACAGTTGAAATTTACGGTTCTCGAACGATTGCCGTTCACGATAATGGAATAGGCTTGTCCGAATCCGAAATCCAGCTTTTTTTGGCTCAAATCGGAAGTACCTCCAAGCGTGACGAAATGGATTCAGCAGACGACTATATTGGACAATTTGGCGTGGGCTTGCTGTCCTGCTTCGTAGTGAGCGGCGAGATCGTTGTTATTACCCGCTCCGCTCTAGAAGGCGATACTTTAGAATGGCGCGGGCGGCCAGACGGCACGTACTCGATCCGCAAGCTTGAGAAGGATGCTCCAATCGGCACCACCGTGTTTTTGACATGCAAGGAGGGTTACGAGGATTATTATGAATGGGATCGTGTGATGGAGTTAATGAGCCATTATGGTCAGTTCCTGCCAGTTCCGATTCATTTGTCCGAAGGGAAAACAGATATTAGGATTAACGAGGAAACTCCTCCGTGGTCCATGAATAGCAGTGATGCGCTCACCTATGGCGAAGATCACTTGTATCAAACCTTCTTGGATGCCATACCTTTAAAATCAGTAATTGGTGAGCTTGAGGGTGTCGCTTATATTCTTCCTTATGCTGTAAGCTTGCAAGCCGAGAAAAAACATAAGGTATATATGAAACGTATGCTGCTTTCCGATCAAGTTAACAATATGCTTCCGGATTGGGCTTTTTTTGTTACGTGTATCATGAATACGAATGGACTTCGACCAACGGCTTCTCGGGAGTCATTTATGGAAAATGAGCTTTTTCACACCGTAAAGGATGAAATTGGCGAAAACATTAAACAGCATATGATCCAGCTTTCAGAATCAAACCCTGAACTATTCGGGAAAATTATTGTTATTCATTCTGCTTCCATTAAAGCGATGGCTGCCGAAGATGATGAGCTTTATCGATTGTTTATCCGTTTCTTGTCGTTTGAGACTTCATTTGGCATGATGAAGATGAGCGATATATTGGAACAGAACAAACGTATCGTTGTATCTTCAACGCTTGATGAATTCCGCCAAGTGGCTCGCGTTGCCAAAGCGCAAAATGTGATGGTTATTAACGGCGGTTATGTCCATGATTTTGAACTTGTGCGCAAGCTGCCTGCGCTGAATGAGGATATTGAGGCGTTAGTTCTAGATCCGATTAATTTCTCGAACGTCTTCCAATCCATAACTCCAGCGGAGCATAAAAGCATTCTTTCCTTTCTGGAGCTCTCGGATCAGCTGCTAGCACCATTTCAATGCAGAAGCGTAGTAAAGCGATTTGAGCCAGTAGATTTGGCCGCTTTATACAATACAAATGATGAAGTGAATTTTCTGAGAATGGCAGAGCAAACGAAAGATGAAGCTAATGAGTTGTTCGCAAACATTGTGGATGTCGTCATCCATGAGTTATATGAGGTGCCGTATGCGACGATTTGCTACAACTTTAACAATCCGCTTATGCAGCGGGCTATGACTTGTCAGAATGCGGATATGCAGAAGCTAAGCATTGAGACCGTTTATACGCAGGCCTTGCTGCTTGGTCAATATCCTCTTGGCCCTGAGGAGCTGAAGTTAATGAACAAATCGTTTATGCAGGTGCTGGAAATCGGTCTTAGTCAGGCTGGTGAGCGAGAGCTATGAAGCAGCGATATGATCAATTGCGCAGCGAGGCATGGAGCTTGCCGCAGGGAAAACAGAAGCTTGCGGTGCTTGAGGAGGCTATTCGGATAGCCGATTTGCATATGACGAAGGAAGACTCCTATTACGCCCGCATGTCTTATTCCGAGGCAGCGCTTGATTCGGGCTATGAAGAGCGATTTCTTGTTTCATTTACCTGGTGCTTAACCCAGTTTGAAAAAGATCCGGCTGCTTATTCGAGCTTCACCCTTATTTGGCACTATAAATGGTTTGTTAATCAAATTTGGCGGTTTCCGCAATTTGGTACGGATCAAATCATTTCGATTTTTAATGATTTTAAGGCAAAATGCTTACAATACGGTCACAGCCTGCGCCCATATTATCAATGTCTTCATCGATACGCGCTATCTCAAGGCGATCATGAGTCGGCTCAAGCAAACTATGAGCTTTGGCGCAAGACGGCTAGAGATGGAATGTCTGATTGCAGCGCCTGTGAGCAAAATGGCTTTGGCTACTATCATTTTACAGTAGGCAGATATCGGCGAGGACTGCAAGCCATGAAGCCTATTATGGATGGGCGAATGACCTGCAAATCCATTCCGCAAAATACGTACAGCCATCTGCTTCTCCCGCTCCTTGAGACAGAGCAAGCAGATGAAGCTGTAAAGATGGCAAAAAAAGGCGCGCGTTTGTTAAAGGGCCCTGGTTACTTAAGTGAATATGGGAGCTTCCTTGCTTATTACACAGCAACTGACATTCATAAAGCAGCCAAATGGTTTGAACAAACCGTACAATATGCTCTGGATACGAAAGTAGGCTGGGATCGGTTGTTGTATATGATTTCAGCTAGAGCATTTCTACAATTTTGGCATGCAAAAAACCGTCGGAGAAAGCTGAATGTCAGCAGCGATATTACGTATGAGATGATTGTAAAGGATACCGAACAATTAGCTGCTGCTTTTGATCAGAGAAACCAAAATCATTATTGCACGGAGCTGCTCAAACAGAAGCTTAAACAAGTTCAAAAACTAAGCCATTTTTAATCCATGTGTTGACGTATAGCAAATGGAAGTGGTTCAATTGAACGATCGACAACAGAGAGGGCAGTGGCAGCTTATGTTTAAACAATTTATGAAAGCATCCAGGCTGAGCGTTCTTCCTGTTATGCTTATTCCCGTGGCATTAGGTGCGCTGGGGGCTTTTGTGTGGAACGGCATTTTCAATCCTTTATTATTTATCCTCACCATAGTTGGGGCAGGAACAGCCCATTTATTTTCTAATATGATCAATGATTTATGGGATTATTATAACGGTACGGATACGGCCGCTCAATCGACGGAAGGGGTCATTGCAACCAACTCTGGCTATCTGACAAAAGGGACATGGAGCATTCGCACCTTTGCGACCGTAACATGGGCATTATTTGGCATTGCAGCGATTTGCGGCATTATACTTAGTATAACAAGCGGCTGGCCGGTGCTCGTATTTGGCGGGCTTGGGGCGTTAATTGCTTATTTCTATGTAGCTCCGCCGATCCAGTTCGGATACCGCGGCAAAGGCTACAGTGAAGTCGCGATCTTGATCTCCTTTGGCATACTGCCTGTCGTAGGCGCTTATTTTGTACAAACCTCACAATTAGATTCTCGGGCATTTTGGTTATCGCTGCCAATAGGACTTTTGACTACCCTAATATTGTTTAATCACCATTTCCTGCACTGGCAGGCTGATCGTCAAGCAGGGAAAAGAACATTAGTCGTCGTTTGGGGAGAAAAGAGAGCGCTCGTTTTCTCGCGCATTTTGCTTTTTCTCGCCTATATTTCGCTTATCCTATGCGTGGTCGTGGAAGCATTGCCAATTTACGGGCTGCTGGCGCTGCCAACAGCAATACCTTTATATTTGGTATACGGCAGGTTATCATCAAATAATGCATCGACTGCATACGTGCCGCTTATGGGTGCCTCGCTGAAAGCAACGATGCGATGCGGTTTGATCTTAATCGTTGCCTTAATCATTCAAGGTCTTATTTAAAGCATACAACTTAGAAAGAGGTCATGGATATGGAGAAGCAATGGACTTTAGGAGATTTTCATACGATTCTAAATGAAGGGGAAGTATGGAAAATCGGCGGTTTTCCGCTGCAAGACGGAACCTTCTGGCAGTACCGAGAGCCTAATGCGGTTGTCATTGTTCGCAATGGACTGCTGTATGTAAGAGCACCGCTTAGCCGCTCGAACGATCAAATTCAAATACTGGATAATGCTAAGCATATGTATTATTCTGCTGAACCTGTTCTTGTACCTGAATCCGGTGAGATTAGCTTTGAGCTGCAAATTCGCGCACGTTCGCAAAATACAGCGCCTGATGATCTTTATGATGGTTTTGTTTCTTTGAATTTGCTTGATTTCACGACGGGCGGTGCGCTAGACTTTTTTGCGGGAAATGACAAATATGCAAGTGTATATGCCGTTCTTCCTTTTCCGGGAGTAAAGGTGCCGGAGACGGATAAAACGAGATATTTCTGTGTGTTTAAGGAAGACACAAACTTTGCGGCGCGCGAGTTTAATACGTACAAAATTACGTACAATCGCACCAATGATGAAGTCGTATTTTTTGTGAATGGCCAAGAAGTGCGGAGAGAGCGTGATGTTCCGGTTAAATTTAACCAATTTATCGTTGCGCTAGGCATTATGACGGAAAAGGATTTGTCGCGGGAGGGCAGCGTGTCGGTGCACGGACAGACTGTGATCGGAGAATGGTCTCCCATTACAATAGAAATTAAAGAGTAAAGTTGTTATGAAGGAGCTGCGTTATGCTATTCGTTCTTATTGCTTTGTGGGCTATTGCAGCCATTATATGGCTCTCCGATCGGCGAGCATCCGTTAATCATTGGTTAGGCGCTGTGGCGTTTAGCGGAGGAGCTGGTGCGCTTGCTGCCGTGCTTGACCTGCAATGGCTGCCAGCAGCAGCGGAAGCTGGAATGAATCAAGTAGCGCAGCAGCTTCTTTATCGCTTGCAAGCGTTCTCCTCGTTGACCTCCTACTACGGATTGCCGTATTCCTTTGCATTGTTTGCTATAGCGTACAAACCTGTACGGCTTCCAAAACGTTTGCAGCAGCTTATGCCCTTTTTACTGTTAATTCCGATTGTTTTATGCGTTTTGTTTACGCCATTTTATAATACGATGTATCCGATCTCGTTCAAGATTGTCGTATGGTGGGCGGTTCCTTATATTATGTACGGGGCGATACAGGTACTGCTCAAGCGGCAGCTGCATGCCTCTTTTTCTCGCACACACTGGATAATATGTTCAACCGTGCTGCCGCCGGTTATGTTCTGTATGGTCATGAATTACGTATTTCCAAGCTTCGGCATGCTGCGGATGTGGGTCTATAATACATGGATCATTGGTTTAGCCGTAACTGTATTTGTTATTGCATTATTCACCTATGGCTTCATGGGTGTGCGAGTGAAGATCGATCGCCGCAGATACGATTCCACGTTAAGAGCAGTCACCTCGGGAACTGCCATACTTAATCATGCGATCAAAAACGATGCAGGAAAAATGCGGCTTTTCTCGGAGAAGATGAAAGCTTATGCCATCGAAACAAATCAACAAGAGCTGCTGGCGGATGTTGAAACGGTGCTGAACGCTTCTCGCCATATGCAGGAGATGCTGCAAAGGGTGCATCGTCGAACAGAGGATTTGGTGCTTCGTGTGGAAGTGACCGACATTGCAGCGCTTATCGAGAAGACGATGAAAGGATACGCCCAGAGCCTTGGYAACATCAAGCTGCAAAGCGTGTTAAACGAAGGCTGGAGCTGCCGCATCGACCCCGCGCAGGTAAGCGAGGCTTTAGGCAATATAATAGCCAACGCTTTGGAGGCTATGCAAGACAAAGGCGTGCTGTCTATTCTATTAAGCGAAACCAAAAGAGAGCTTATTATTGAGGTCAGAGACACGGGCCTTGGCATGGACAAGAGTGAGATAACGAAGGTAATGGAGCCGTTCTATACGACCAAAAGCGGCAGTGACACTAATTTTGGGCTCGGGCTGCCCTATGCGTACCATGTAATGCGCAAGCATAAAGGAATGCTTGGCTTGCGAAGCGTGCCGGGCGCTGGAACATCGGTCTACATGACTTTTCCGAAACGGAATGTTCAAGCTACAAAAATAGATGTACATGTTTCGCAGAGGAGGGAAGCAAATGGATAAAATCAAGGTATGGATCGTCGAGGATGATCGTGATTGGCTGCGCGGCCTTGTTGCTTATTTAAACAAGGAGCAGGATATTGAAGTAGTTTGGACTGCCAGCAGGGCTGACGACGCTAGACAAGCGCTTATGGAAGGGAAGCAGCAGTCTGTGCCTGCTGATGTAGTGCTGATGGATATTATGCTTGACGGAAGGCCGGAAGGCGTTCTGCTCGCTGAGGAGGCGGCAATAGCTACCGGAGCAAGGGTCATCATGCTCACGTCAATGGAGGAGAAGGAGCTTATCTTTCGATCGTTCCAAGCGGGAGCTATCGATTACCAAATTAAATCTGACTTTGAAAGCTTGCCTGAAGCTGTACGCTCGGCATACCGGAGCCAATCCCCCATTAATGCGGCTGTAGCAGAACGGATGCGCGAGGAATTCCGCCGACTGAAGCAGATGGAGCGCGAGTTCGAGGCGAAGAAGCTCGGTGATCTCATTACGCCGTCTGAGCTTCAGCTGCTTGATTTAATTGATCAAGGATATACCCAGCCGCAGATTGCCGACAAGCTGGTTGTATCGATTCGTACCGTCAAAAACCATGTTAATCATATATTAAAAAAGCTGAATTTGAGCGGGTCGCGCGAAGCAGCAAATAAAGCCAAAGAGATGGGCTTATTTCATAAGAAAAAGGACGAGGATAGTACCATGTAAAGTTGGTACTATTTTTTTTATGTCATTTTTTACAAAATAGATAGTAGAAGAACGCTTACATCAACAGATTGGAGGCATACCGATGGATTTTGAAATGTTCTCGGCTGCTCATTTTGGGGCATTGGCGATTCTCGTTGCAGCCATTATCTGTATTATCGTTTTCCGGAAGCGAATGAGAGTGCCTAGAATAAACAAGATGGTACGAATAGGGCTGGCTATTTTGCTAATATGCTGCGAGGTCTCGCTTCAGCTATCTTATATTCTCAATGATAATTGGGGAGTAGGCTCGCTGCCATTTCAGCTTTGCAGCTTAATGCTTTTGGTTAGCGCGGTCGTATTGCTTTGGAACCCCAAAAGCCTGTATGATGCTTTATTTTTTCTTGGAAGCATGGGGGCGCTGCAGGCGCTGTTAACTCCTAATTTAGATGAAGCGTTTCCGCATTTTCGTTATTTTCAATTTTTTATCGCACATATAGGGATCGTTAGCGCAGCGCTATTTATCGTCGTAGTAGAACGCTATCGACCGACTTTCTTTTCCGTAGTGAAGGCTCAGGTTTGGCTGCATGTATTCGCTATTCCGGCTGCGATTACGAACGTGGCATCGGGTAAAACAAACTTTATGTTTTTAGCTGAAAAACCGGGAACAGCCTCGTTGCTTGATATTCTGGGGTCATGGCCATGGTATTTGCTGCAGCTGGAGCTTATTGCATTTGTTATATTTTTGCTGCTATATGCCGCTGTAAGGCTGCTCGATCGCTTAAGATTCGATAAACCAAGCAGTTCTGCTCAGTAATATCAGAAATGAATTTGTTATTTACAGAGAGAAGGTGGGAAAGTGAAAGAGATGCAGGAAATGGTGAATAGACACTGGACTTCACTGCTTGGGGTATTGTTCGTTATGGCTGCTTTTATCACGTTGTTCAAATATTCGATAGATCAAGGCTGGATTACGGAGTCGATGAAGATTGGCTTTGGTATGATAAGCGGAGCGGGTGTAGGCGCAGCCGGCTTGAAGCTCGCAAGCCGGCTGCCGCGCAATCCGATTGGTGAAATCTTGATTGGCATGGCCGCTTGCATTTTGTATGCCACGTTTTCTTTTGCGGGAATTTATTACCGAATGTGGGACCCAATGACCGTCTTGCTTGGAATGAGTGCAGTAACCATTGGAATCTCCGTTTATGCGTATAAGTTTATGTCTAGGCTGCTGATGAATATAGCGATGCTGGGTGGTTTATTATCTCCGCTGATGCGCTCGCAGCTTTTCTCTTTTATACAATCGGATTAATGGTCTCTTCATGGAGCAATAAGTTATCCTTTGAGGGAATGGATTTGTATATGAACGCGATAAATGGCATTCTATTTGGATTTTGGGCATTATTCATTTTAAACGGTGAAGTGGCTTATGGGTACATACTCTCTTTTATCGGAATCGTTTATTTAATCGGTGGTTTCGTTATTTATATGTTAACAAACAAGATTACGCCATCCTCAGGCGTGTATTTCCTTGGCGGTTTGCTGTTGATTCTCGTGTCGGTAAGCAGCATTGGCGGCGGATATGAGTCAAAGCCTTTAATTACGGTGCTGCTATGGGGCTGCATAGCTGCGATAGCAGCAGCAATCGGCTATGTTAAGCGCTGGATTCTGCTAAGCATCGGCTCGCTCGCTATCTGGTTTGTGGTCGGATGTTATTGGTATGTAGTCACTTGGGACACTCCTCGCAGCGAATGGTTTGGGATGTACATCCCGTTTCTGAATTGGGGGGCCGTTGCATGGATGGTGCTGGCTGCACTGGGTTTCTTCTTTTCTAGAAAGCTTGTCATTCCTCAGCTCACTGATCGAGCGAATCGGATGCTTGCTCGTGTGTATGCGCTGTTATCCCATCTCATCGTCGGCGGATTGCTGACAAGGCAAATTGAAAATATTTTCACAGAATATATGTATGATTCCGCTTCAAGTTATTTAGGATTGGCTTTGTCTGTTTCTTGGGGCTGCTATGCATTGCTGCTAATTTTGTGGGGGGCTTATTATCGCGAGCTGCTGTTTCGTGCATTCGGTTCAGTGGTACTTGTTATCGTTGCAATTAAAGCGATATTTATGGATTTAAGCGGGCAAGAGGCACTTTACAAGGTGGGTGTACTGTTAATAGATGGAAGACACACAACATGTGAGAGGCAGGAGAAAAAATGACATCACAAGCTTTTTTGGAAGCAGTAAGTAAAAGACGCTCGATCTACGGCATTAGCAAGGAGGCCGTTATCTCCGATGACAAAATTGTAGAATTGGTACATGAAGCGGTCAAGCATACTCCATCATCATTTAATTCACAAAGCACTCGTGTCGTTGTATTGCTTGGTGAAAATCATGATAAATTGTGGGATATTACGACGAATACGCTTCGCAATATGATTGCAGCAGATCAATTCGAGGCAACTGAGCAAAAAATGGGCGCTTTCAAAAGCGGATACGGTACCGTATTGTTTTTTGAAGATAAACAAGTCGTTGACGGCTTGATGGCCAACTTCCCAGCATATGCTCACAACTTCCCGATCTGGTCGCAGCATACTTCAGGTATGCATCAATTTGTAATCTGGACGGCGCTTGAGAATGAAGGTTTCGGCGCTTCACTTCAGCACTACAATCCACTTATTGATGAAGAAGTAAAAACGACATGGTCATTGCCGGATTCTTGGCAGCTTGTTGCTCAAATGCCGTTTGGCAAACCAACAGCAGCTCCAGGCGAAAAAACGTATCAACCGATCGATGAGCGTGTGAAAGTATTTAAATAAGCACTATTTTATATATTAGCTTTGAGCCAAAGATCGTTCCTAATTTATAGGGGCGATCTTTTTTTATGCCGTATGAATATTGTCTTTGATTTTATAGTTAACTTTTGCCATAAGCGCTATAATGAAAAAAGATTTAAAGCGACAGCATGGTGCAAAGATAGGTGATAACGAGTGATTAAAGCGGTCTATTTTGATTTGGACGATACCTTGTACGATCAGCTTCAGCCCTTTCGGCTTGCTGCTCAGGGTACTGACTTGGCAAAACATTTCATGGGGAGCTTTCTTATAGAAGATGTGTACAAACGTATCAGAAGACACAGTGATCGTTTATGGGAGCAGCATGCAAGAGGTGAATTATCACTAGAGGAGCTTCGCATCCAGCGGACGGTATCGGCGTTCTTTGATATGGGCATAGCTGTGTCGAGCGCGGCAGCCGAGCAGCTTCAGCGGAACTACGAGCAGGAGCAATTGCAGATTAAGCTCCGAGCAAATACGGCTGAGCTGTTCGAGCAGCTGGAAGCTAGAGGCATTGAAATTGGCTTGATTACGAATGGCCCGGTAGAGCATCAAATGAGCAAAGTTAGCGCATTATCCCTATTATCATGGATAAATGAAGAACACATATTCATTTCTGATGGAATGGGAATTGCTAAGCCTAATAG
>NZ_JBFRDK010000161.1:0-14077 GCF_052113545.1 Paenibacillus sp. TAF43_2 | reverse complement strand
CGGCAAGCAAATGCAGTTATTCACGTCAATTCAATGATCTGCAGGTGTTATACGAAAAATATCAGGAACAAGGATTCGAAATTCTCGCTTTTCCTTGCAACCAATTCAACGAGAAAGAGCCAGGCAGCAATTCGGAAGTGAAGCAATTTTGCGAGGTCAACTACAAAGTTACGTTCCCGCTATTTGAGAAAACGAATGTGAGAGGAGCATCAGCTCTTCCATTATTTCAATATCTGACCCAGCAAGCTCCGTTCCAAGGCTTCGACTCAGTGACTGCGAGCGGACAATGGATGCAGCACTTCCTGCAGGAGAAATACCCAGAAATATATGCTGGGGACGGGATCAAGTGGAATTTTTCCAAGTTTTTAATTAATCGCGGCGGATTTGTTCAAGAAAGATTCGAATCGACGATAGAGCCCATCGCTATTGAGCCTGCCATCATATCGCTTCTATGTACCTAAGGAGTAAGCCAGTGAGAACATATTCGAGTAGTCTAGGAGGGTAAACGGATGGGAATAGAATGGTACGATCGAATTGCAAGAAAAAATGGCGGATATCGAAGCAATGCGGTATTTACGATCGAAGGTGTGTCAGCTGAGCAATTATTTGAAGAAAGATTAGTTGAAATGCTGCCTGCATTTGATACGGTACTTGATGCGGGTTGCGGACACGGAGATTTTACACTAAAGATGTCACGTCATGCTAAGTCGATTGTTGGATTTGATAATTCAATGGAAATGATTAAGATTGCCRACTCCATGAAAGATGAGAGCCAAGCTGTTTTCTATTTTCCAGACACAAATGAATTTGCTAAGTTTCTCACAGGCATTCCCGGGAATCCTGACTATACTGATCCTTCATTAAGCAAGGATTTCGACGCCAAAGTTGAAGAGAATCAAATCAATGGAAAACTAGGCGTAAAAGAATACAAATATATTTGGAAAGCTAACAAACCTTAAATTACTATCGAAGCGGGAGCCAAACATCTCTGGCTCCTGCTTCTTTTCAATCATGATTTAACACGGAGACCGTTCAAATACGTTTGGATGACAATTTTTAAGCTTTCGTCGATAGCCTGCGGCATGCCAAATCCACCCTTTTGTTCAATCGAAGCGAATCCGTGCAGCAAGCTGCGCAATCCCCGTACACTGTGAATGGCCTTCTCATACCCAAGTTCATAATAGCTTAGCGTCTTAACGAGCAAATCCACAAGCTGCTCTCCAATTGCTGCGTATTCTGCTTCATCCGAATCTGGCGAGCGCAGCGTCAGCTCATACACGCCTGGATGTTTTCTGGCAAAAGAAATGTAGGCAGAAGCAATAGCATGAACCGCTTCATCGCCTTCTTTATTTTGTAACGATTCATTTATCGCTGCAAGCAGCTTCTGTAAACCGTAGATAGCCAGCTGTATGCGCAAAGCGTTTAATCCATCCACATGGTTATATAATGAAGGAGAACGCACTCCAAGCTTCTTGGCGAGCGTCGCCAGCGTAACCTCTTCGATGCCTAGCTCATCTGCTATGGCAGCTGCTTCCTCTACGATAGTCGCCAAATCAAGCCCTCTTCTAGGTGACATAGAATCCCCCCTCTCCTATTTATTTAACCAAAGAACGTTCCGCTGTGGCAATCGCCCTATCCAATAAACGTTTAGGCTGCAGCACCATGTTGCCATGGCCAGCAGCGAGCAACGATGGTTTCAAATCTCTTAACCTTCGAGCCGTCTCCAAGCTCGTTTGTTTATCCCAAGTAGCCATTGCTGGAAAAGGAAACAGCAGCTTTATCTGTCCTGATACTGCAACGCCTGCTCTAGTTTGAAAAGCATCCCCTACGATGAGAATATCATTCCTCGTATCTAGAAATGCCATCGAACCAGGCGTGTGTCCTGGTGCAGCTACCGCAAGCAAAGAGCCCACGCGATCACCATCCACCAGCAAAACATCAGGTTTTGTTCGAACGTTTTTAGGCAAACCGCCACGTATGGGCAAGCTGCTCTCATTAGGATCTAACGTATGATCACCGCTAAGCAGTCTTGCATCTCTCTTTGATATAAACACCTGTGCATTTGGAAGCCTTTCTTTCAGCCCGTCGAGCGAACCGATGTGATCCGCATGAGCATGAGTCAAAACTATGCGGGTAATCGGCTTGCCTAGCTGCTCCGCTGCCCTCAGAATGGCATTGACGTTGTTTGGAAGTGCGGCATCCACCAACGTCAATCCTTCCGCCTCCTCTACCAAGTAACAATTTACTGGAAATACCTTAGGTAAATAGGTCAGCTGTACAACCGTTTTCTCGCGTGTCATTCGCATTTCAAATGGCCTCCTCAACAAAAACTAATGATATTAGTTTTATAATAAACTAATATCATTAGTTTTAGCAAGCCTATTTTTAATTTTTCTGTTCGCTTTGAAGAAAAGCTTCAATTTCTGCTTTAGTGGGAATCGATGCTTGGGCACCTTCCTTCGTAACGGCTAGTGCCGCTGCTCCTGCAGCAAAGATCAAAGCCTGTTCAGCCTGGCATCCATCAGCGCTTGCAGCGGCGAATGCACCGAAGAAAGTATCGCCCGCTGCCGTCGTATCAACAGGTTTTACTTTGAACGCAGGAATCGCAGCTGTGTCGCCTTGCTTATTTTGATAGAAACAGCCTTTCTCCCCTAATGTAATAATGACGTTTTTTGTTCCTTTGCCCATGACTACTTCTGCTGCCGCTTGCGCTGAGGAAGCATCGTTTACCGTTAAGCCCGTAACAACAGCCGCCTCGGTTTCATTTATAATAAGAGTATCAATAAGCGGAAAAACATGCTCAGGAATAGCCCTTGCCGGGGCAGGGTTATAAAATACTTTACTGCCGCTGCTGCTAGCACTATTCATGACGGATAGCGTCGTCTCCCACGGTATTTCATTTTGAAGCAGCACGGCATAAATATCCGACCACTCTCCATAACCCGCTGCTGCATCCTTGTCTGTCAGTTGACCATTCGCACCCTCAGATAAAACAATATGGTTTTCGCCTTCACCATTCACAGTAATAATAGCGAAACCTGATGTTCCTTGCTTGCGTAATACTTGACTAGTGGAAATTCCATTATCTTGTAAAGATGTGATCAATGCCTGAGCAAAAGGGTCCTCGCCAACTGCGCCGATCATCACACATTCCGCACCTGCACGAGCCGCTGCAACCGCTTGATTTGCCCCTTTGCCGCCCGGAAAAAACGAGGTGGCTGCGCTTGATATTGTTTCACCCGGCAGCGGGAATTTTCCGACCTGACTAACGATATCCATATTTATGCTTCCAACAACGAGTATTTTTTTCATAGTTTGTTCATACCCTTCCCTAATTAACGATTCAGTTCATTCTTTTGACTGCATGTACCTATTTTAACAGAAGGAGTAGATCTTCACATGATTACCGCTTTTATTATCGGCTGCGAGATAGGATTTTGGTTATTTGTACTTATCGGCTTATTATGCCGCTATATTTTCCGTTTAAAAAAGCTTGGCGCTATATTTTTGATTGCAACACCTCTCATCGATTTGGCATTGGTTATCGCTACTATTTATGATCTCCGCGGCGGCGCAACAGCTACCTTCGCACATAGCTTGGCTGCTATATATATCGGGGTTTCCATCGCTTGGGGACATCGGATGATCAAATGGGCTGATGAAAGGTTCGCTCATCGCTTTGCCGGCGGACCTGCTCCTGCTCGCAAGCCGAAATATGGCGAAGATCATGCTCGCTACGAGCGAAATGGCTGGCTGCATCACTTGCTCGCATGGGTGATAGGCGCTGCCATTTTGTATGGCATGATTTTAATGGTTGGCGATGCGGTGCGAACGGAGGTTTTATTTAACACGCTTCGTTTATGGTCGATCATACTCGTTATTGATTTTGTCATCAGCTTTAGCTATAGCCTATGGCCACGCGCCAAAAAAGCAGAATCCAATTAGGATTCTGCTTTTCTTATACTAAATCATCGTGTGATTAGCTGCTCACGACGCGGTCCTACCGATACGCTTGCAACTTTTACGCCAATCGCTTCTTCCACAAACTGAACGTATTGCTGCGCTGCTTCAGGCAACTGCTCAAAAGTTGTAGCTTGTGAAATATCGCAGTTCCAGCCTGGCAAACGCTTAAGCACTGGCTTAGCGGAAGCAAGCGCTGCTGTCACTGGGAATGAATCCTTAATGATTTGTCCACCCAATTCATAACCTATGCATACTGGAATTTCATCTAAGTATCCTAGAACATCAAGATTGGTCAGCGCAACCTCCGTAGCCCCTTGCAGCATGCAGCCATAACGCGTAGCCACCGCATCAAACCACCCCATTCGGCGCGGGCGCCCTGTATTCACGCCAAATTCTCCTGCATCGCCTCCCAAACGGCGAAGCTCATCAGCTTCCGCACCTGTCAGCTCACTGACGAACGGTCCGGCTCCAACACAGCTGGAATACGCCTTAACTACCGCAATGATTCTCGTAATTGCATAGGGTGGAAGACCCGCGCCTACTGGCGCAAAGCCCGCCAGCGTAGACGATGATGTGGAGTAAGGATAGATGCCGTGATCCGGATCACGCAGCGCCCCAAGCTGTCCTTCCAGCAATATCGACTCTCCGGCTCGATACGCATCATTTAACAGCTTCGTTGTATCACAAACGAAAGGCCGCAGCTTCTCCGCTTGCTCGAGCAGCACGGTCAGAAGCTCCTCCGCTTTGATCGGCTTTCTATTGTACAACTGCTCAAGCAGTACATTCTTGGCTGCCAAGGATTGCTCTAAACGCTGCAGCAATCGCTGCTCATCATATAGATCCGCAACTTGTACGCCAAGCTTTGCATATTTATCTGAATAAAAAGGAGCAATGCCTCTTTTCGTCGATCCGAAGCCGTTTGAGCCAAGCCTTTCCTCCTCCAGCTCGTCAAATAAGCGGTGAATAGGCAGTACAACCTGTGCTCGTTCGGATATTCGAATTTGCGGCTCCGGTACTCCTCGTGCTATCAGCTCAGTCCTCTCCCGCAGCAGCACTTCAATATCAAGAGCTGTGCCTGGGCCAATGACGTTCGTAATCTCTGGATAAAAGACGCCAGACGGCAGCATATTCATCGCGAATTTACCGTAGCTGTTAATAATCGTATGCCCTGCATTGCTGCCTCCTTGATAACGTACAACAAATGAAGATTTGGCAGCTAACGCATCTGTCATTTTCCCCTTGCCTTCATCTCCCCAATTCGCTCCCACTATAGCGGTTACCGTCAATTCAATCGCCTCCTAATGTTGTTATTGCCCTTTAAGGTTTATTATAATGAATCATGTGACATTAATATAATTGATATAACTAATACTTCATATTAGGTGGGATTATATCTATGATCGTAAACATGGAGTGGTATCGTGTCTTTTATTGGACGGCTAAGACAGGAAGCTTATCGCGCGCTGCAGAACAGCTTTATATTACACAGCCAGCCGTCACGCATACGATTAAGCAATTAGAGGCAAAGCTAGGCGGCCAGCTTTTTTTCCGTATGGCCAAGGGCGTTAAGCTTACGACTGAGGGCAAGGTACTCTTTCGATATATCGAGCAAGCGTATAGCTTTATTGAGATAGGGGAAAAAATGCTCGCGGAAATGCACAACCTGCAAAGCGGTGAAATTAGTATCGGTGCAAGCGACACGTTATGCAAGCATTATTTGATGCCGTATTTGGAGCAGTTCCATACGGAATATCCAGAGATTCGCATTCGTGTGACGAATCGAACTACACCTGAAACCATCCAGCTTCTAAAAGAAGGAAAAATTGATTTTGGCATCGTACATATGCCTGCTTCAGACAGTCAGCTAGACTTTCGGTTAAGCGTGCCCTTGCAGGATATACTCGTCGGTGGTCCCGCTTATTCATCTCTTGGCGATACCACCATCGAGCTTGAGGATATTAGCAAGTACCCGTTATTGCTTCTGGAAAAAGGGGCGGGCACACGAGAGTTCCTTGACGAGTATGCCGCTGCGCATGGTACAAAGCTCAGGCCAGAGCTTGAGCTTGGCAGCATGGATTTGCTTGCAAAGTTCGCACGAAGCGGCTTTGGGCTGGCCTTCCTCGTTCGCAGCTATGCTGCTGATGAGCTTGCTTCTGGCAAGCTCGTCGAAATTCCGCTGAACCCTCCCATCCCCGCACGCAGCATCGGTATCGCAACGCTTCGCGGTGTGCCGCAATCCGCAGCATCCAAACGATTTTTGGAGCTGCTGCCTTAGCCGCTTGGCAAAAAACTAAATGCATAAAAAAACGTCCTATTCTAAATAGGACGTTCTGGTTCCATATCTTTTTTTCTAGCTGGAATAGTGATCGAAATGGATGTGCCCATTCCTCTTTTGCTCACGATACGAACGCCGTATTCTGCTCCAAAATGAAGCTTGATCCGCTCGTCCACATTCCGAACCCCGTAGCCCACATTCACTCTCTCAATAGGATCGGACATTTGGCGTAAAATCTCAGGATTAATGCCAACGCCGTCATCAATGACTTGGAAAGTTATTAAATCTCCCTCCATCTTGCCTACGATTCGAATGTTAATCTGTGCTCCATACCAAGCATGCTCAAGCGCATTTTCGATAAAGGGCTGTAAAATAAGCTTTACGGTCGTAAATCTTAAAATATTAGGATCAATGTCAAACCAGATTTGCATACCGTCTTCGAATTTCGTCTTCTGAATATTGATATATGCATTAATCTGCTCCAGCTCATTCCGAATCGGAATAACGGTTCTACCTTCATTAAGAGATAGCCGGTAAAATTTCGCTAAATCAAGCACCATTCGCTGCAGCTTATCTACCTGTCCAAACTTAGCCAATCTACTGATCGAGGACAATGTGTTATATAAAAAATGCGGATTGATTTGCGCTTGCAGCGATTCCAGCTCCGCTTCCTTTTTCTTCATATTTGTCATATAGACTTCTTGAATTAATCCGTCAATATTATGACCCATATCGTTTAAAGCAAAGGAAATGCGCGTAAATTCATCCTTCCCTTTAAAATGAATCTTTTTCTTGAAATTCCCTTCTTGAAAGGCATCCAGCACACGAACGATCTTGATAACCTTACGGGAATAAAAGCGAGAAATATACAAGCCTGCAAGTGAAAATACAATAAAGCAAGCCAAGCAAATTAAGAAGGTCCAAAGCTTTACCTTGTCAGTAGCCTTCTCCATAATATCGGTTGGAAAGAGTGCGAGCAGCTTCCAATTCAGCTGTGGAATCTTTTCCTCTACGGCCCAATAGTCCGCCATTTCCGCTTCACTCAGCGATTCACCAATATTAAAATCGGTATCTCCGGAAGAGAACATAATTCTTCCATTCTCGTTGAGTGCAAAAATTTTCGTTCCTTTACCGATTTTCTCAGAATCAACGCTCTCGAGCAGATCGGTAAGTCTCAGGCTAATACGAACGAAACCAATTTCCTCAAGCGTAATGGGATCATTCATATTAACAAGTCTTCTGAGCAAGGAAATATGCCCGAATTTTGTATCCCCTTCAACCTGCTTCCACTGCATGGTCTCGCCATACCGCTCCACGGGGTAATCTATATACCATGCCCTGTCCTTAATTCTAGAAATATGGTACAAATCAAATAATGGCCCCTCCGCGTTAAGCGGATCGGTATTATTATAATTGTGATAAATTTCCGGCAATGTATTGTTATGTAGATAGACTGCAAGACGCATTTTGTTGCTTGCTGCCTCCACCGTTGTTTGCATTTTTGGAAGGAGCTGCTTCGTCGTGGCTTCGTAGCTAACCCAGCCTTCTTCATAATGACGCAAATAGGATGCAAGATTACTGTCAAAATAAAGCATGCCGGATATACGTGACACATCCTCCATTTTGTACATAATATTGTCCTTCATCTGAGCCAGCGTACCAAGATTAATCTCGCGGGTTCGCTCTTGAATGGAGCTTGTAAAAATAACATTCGCTGCATAGCCAATTAGGATCACCGGCACCATGATAAACAAGCTGTAGGTGAGCATAATTTTAATTCCAAACGGAATATAACGGTGCTCCTTCTTATGTTTGGTCATTTTCGTCTAAACTCCAACGGCGTCATACCGTACATTTCTTTAAATTGCTTGCTGAAATATGGCAAGTGACGATAGCCTACCTGATCTGCTATCTCATAAATTTTCATATTTGTTGTTTTGAGCAGCTCACACGATTTCTCCATGCGCAGCTGAATAAAATATTCGCTGAAGTTTTTACCTGTCTCCTCTTTAAAAATAAGGCCAAGGTAGTTCGGCGATAATGAAAATTGCTCCGCCAAATCACGCAATGTAATGTTATCATGTGTACGTTCTTTCATATAATCAATCATTTGTTTAATAAGCTTCCAATTTTTTTTATGCTTGTTTGCCTGCAAAGTTTCGGATATTTCGTAAACCCTGCGTCTCAGCCACACATGAATATCGTTGATCGTCTCAAACTGCATAATGATATCGTAATTATTCAGCTCCATGCCAAGCAGCTGAAATACATTTTCATTCGTTCTTTGCAAATAATTATCAAGCTTCATTACGATATAAAGCGCATAGTTGCGCAGCGTAAACTTTGACTTTAAGTTTTTGGCAACCTGAAATAAGTCATCCAGCTCATCATGAATGCGAACGAGCTCATAACCCGACATCGCAACAAACAAGGCTTCCAGCTTCGCATCGAGATGCTTAACATCCTCTTTCTCTGCCGGCCTAACCTCGCCGTGACCAATGACCTTTCCTTTGCCGTAAAACATTTTCAAGTCCAAAGCTTCAACTGCCTGACGATAGGAGGCCGAGAATTCGTTGATCGAATCACAGAACTCACCAACGCCTGCGGTAATGGAGAAGGTATGCTGTTCGTTGACTCGATTTACGATCTTGAGTGGCAAAAAATCTTGATCCGATTGCTCAATGAGAATCGCAACCCGGAATTTGCTTATTTTGCAAATATGCGAAATGCCAAACTCCTTACAGATCGATACCACTTGCTGAATCTCATCCTGCTCTGCCCGCGTCTCATCGTTCAGTTTCCAAGACAAATCATCGACTTCAATTACGGCTACTAAGCCAGGATAGAGAAAACGATTCATCTCATATTCTTGACTCAATACCTCGATGGTTTTGTCATCGCTCGTTCCTTCAAGCAATTGGAGCATATATTCATTTTTTACGATCGGAACCATTTGTCCATACGTATTTTGCCGCTCTTGCTCATGATCCAAAACATCTCGAACCTTAAGCAGGGAATCAATCAGCTCCTGATCATCCATCGGCTTTAAAACATAATTGACAGCATTAAGCGACAATGCCTGCTTAACATAGCTGAAATCCTGATATCCGCTTACGAAAATAATTTTAATATCCTTCGACATCTCGAGTGCGCGTCTAGCCAGCTCAAGCCCCGTCATATTAGGCATACGGACGTCAGTTACAAGAATATCTATTTTTTCCGTATCCAGCACTTTACAAGCATCAAATCCGTTCATCACACCCGCTACGATTTCCATACCGAGATCTGTCCAAGGAATAAAAGCACGCATGCCTTCCAAATCCAGCTTCTCGTCGTCCGCCAGCAATACTTTATACATGATGTTATCAGCTCCAATTAGGCAAAGGCTTTACGTTCATCGAACATTTCATCGTTCTATTAAAACGAAAAAACTCGGGTACACTAAATATCTTAGTATACCCGTCGTTTTTACGAAAAGCTATGGCTTATTCAGCTTTCATTTTTGCAAGGTTAGCTTGCCATTTCTCTGTTTTGAATGCTAGCAATTTATCATAACCAGCAGCTTGAGCATCTTTTTCGCCTTTATCAAGAACAGCTAGTACTTCAGCATCATTTTTCGCGAACAATGCTTTTGCTCTAACTTCTAGGAACAAGTCCTCGATACGTTGACGGATGATACCTTCTTCAGTATCCGGTTGTGGATCGATGTTAATGAATTCTGTTGCATTGGATTGCGTTTTCCACGTAATTTCACGTTGGTAACGAGTAGACCAGTTTTGTTGCTCAACTGGCAACGACTCTTCAAATTTAGCTTTTGTTGTATCTAGGAATACTGTGTTACCAACCCAGTTAAGGTTCGTTGTAATCGCTTGAAGCTTGCCAAGACCGCCTGCATCGGAAGTGTATTTTTCTGTGAACTTCGGAGTTTCGCCGTCAGCTTCTACGCCATCCCAATAGATTCCTGGAGGTCCCCACATCAAAGCGCTTTGTCCTTCAGGACCAGTCAACCAGTCATAGAAAGCGAAGATTGCTTCTGGGTTTTTAGCGCTTTTCGTAATAACCGTTACGTTCCAGCCTAACATACCATACGTACCAGGGAATACTTTGTTTTTGTCAACGCCTTCTTTGTGAATCGGCCAGATCATGAAATATCCAGCTTCTGGATCGTTTTTCGTAAGCTCAGCATGTGCTTGCATTGCAATTTCAGTCGGGCTTGCTGATGCAAATACGGCTACACGGCCAGTCATTACTTTTTCAGTAATTTGGTCAACCGTTTGCGTCATTGCATCTTGCGTAATCAATTTTTCACGGAACAGCTTGGAAGTGTACTGCATTGCTTCACGGTACTCTGGGTCAAGGAAGATCGAAGTCAGCTTGTCGCCGTTAGGCACAGCACGCATGCCTGGGAACTTCTGATCGTTTTCTTTGAATGCAGAGTACAATACATCAAGGCCTTGTCCATCTTTTGCTAAATGCGGCTCGTAAGGAACAACATTCGGATATTTTTCTTTAACCAGCTTCAAGTAGCTGTACAGATCGTCTGTTGTTTCAAGCTTAGGTGAACCAAGCTCTGTGTAGATCTTTTTGTTTACAACATAACCAGCGTTGCCGTTAGGTTGTTTAGTATACCAGTTAGGGAATTGATAAAGCTTGCCATCTTCTGAACGTAGCATGTTGATGCCTTCATCGCCCAACCATTTTTTCAAGTTCGGATATTTATCAAGATAGTCGTCGAATGGAACAAGCAGATCAGCTGTGCGCAATTTCTCAACATCAACGCGCTCTAGCCAGATCGCATCAGGAAGCTCGCCAGTCGCAATCATCGTATTCAGCTTTTGTGGAGCCGCACCACCGGAGTGGATTGGTTTTACGTTTACTTTCTTTGTATCTCTAATCCAAGTACTCGTAATGTCGCCGCCCCATGCTGGCATAGTGTACCAGTCATAATGGCCATAAAGGGTGAAATCAAGCTGCTCCTTGCCAAGTTCATAAACCGATGCCGGCTTATTGCCGCTATTTTCCTCCGGCTTGCTTCCTGTTTCTCCGTTTTCTGTTTTACCGGAATTACCGCTACAGCCTGCCATTAAAGAAACGGCCATAAATGCAGAGACGATTGGGACGAGTAGTTTTCTTTTTTTCATCTGTTTAATATCCCCTTTCAAGCTCATTTTTATATGTTCAAAGCTTTCGCTCTAAACCACATGTCTTATTAAACTGCCTGCTACTCTTTCAATGATCCAACAAGAACACCTTTAACGAAATATTTTTGAACGAATGGATACACCATAATGATAGGAATCGTGGCAACCATCATCGTTGCCATAGACAACGATTTGCTCGTTACCGTTCTCATTTTGGCTAACTGCCCTTGCGCTGCAGAATCTAGCTGTGACATTTGATCCGATACGATATTGGAGTTCAAAATCTGCTTAAGCATCGTTTGTATAGGAAGCAGCTTCTCATTGGTAATGTAGATACTTGGACCAAACCAATCATTCCAATGGAAAACAGCCGTGAAAAGCGACAACGTTGCAATAACGGGACCAGAGAGTGGAACAACAATGCGGAAGAAGATACCCCAGTTGCCGCTTCCATCGATTTTGGCCGATTCCTCAAGCCCTGCAGGCAAGCCTTGGAAGAATGTGCGGAAGATGATCATGTTCCAAACGCTGACTAGTGTTGGAATAATGAATACCCAGAATGTATTCATGAGATGAAGCTCACGAATGAGCAAGAAAGAAGGAATAAGTCCACCACTGAAGTACATCGTAATGATACACAAGATCATGTAAAACTTGCGGCCCATCAATTCTTTCTTCGAGAGGCCATAGGCGAATAATGCCGTTATAAATATGGATGCGATTGTACCGACAAGCGTCCGACTGATCGATACCAGAAACGCAGTTACCAATCGTTCATCCTTGAATACGATACCGTAGTTTTCTAAAGTCCAATCACGCGGCCAAAAGGTTACGCCCCCCATGGAGGTGTCTATTCCGCTGTTGAAGGATATGACAAGTGCATTCCAGAATGGATAAAAGGTCATAAAAGCTAATAACGTTAGTAAGATGTAGATGGTCACCGTCATCACGCGGTCTCCAAAACTGAGCCTGATCACTGCATCATCCGCCTTTCCGGGCTAATTGTATAGTTTACCACAAGCTGCTGCCGGCCCTGCGTGCCAGAAAGTTCGCCATTGTCAAAAGTCCTACGCTGATAACGGCTTTGAACAATCCAACCGCTGTTGCGTATGAGTATCTAGAGCTTTGTATCCCGACTCGATAAACGTACGTATCGATAACATCTGACACGTCCCTGAGTACAGGGTTTACAGCAAGCAATAGAATGTCTTCGAAACCTGCATTGAGTAGATTGCCAATCGCCAGAATCATGAAGATAAGGACAACCGGCATGATCGAAGGCAATGTGATCRAAAAGATTTGTTTGAATTTACTCGCACCATCCATAGATGCTGCTTCATACATGCTTGGATCAATACTTGCTATTGCTGCTAGATATACGATGGAGCCAAATCCAATTTCCTTCCATACCCCAGTCGAAACGAGGATGGACCAGAATAATTCTGGAAGTGATAGAAAGTTGATCGGTTCATCGATAAAGTTCATTTTTTCAAGTACGATGTTAATGCTTCCATTGTCCGTGGACAGCATCGACATAATCAGTCCCGCAACGATTACCCATGACATAAAGTGAGGCAGGTAACTTACCGTTTGAACCAGCCGCTTAAACATTAGGTTTTTCACTTCGTTAAGCATAAGCGCCAGCAAAATCGGTGCCGGGAATCCAATGAAAAATTTCAACAAGCTGATAATAACCGTATTTCGCATGACCTTGAAAAACTCCGGGGAGCTGAAGAACATGTCAAAATGTTTTAATCCAACCCATTCGCTTGCCATAAAACCTTTGAAGATGCTGTAGTCTTGAAATGCCATCAATATACCGTACATTGGGATGTAACTAAATACGATGATTAGTAACAATGCCGGCAATACCATCATTTGAATGTCCCATTGTTTTGCGAAACGCAGAAACGCATTTTTAGTTTTAGGTTTTGGTTTTTTTAATAGTTCTTCATTAACGGATAGTTGCGCCACTACTCAATCCCCCTTGCTCTAGTTGTTCTACTAGTATTCTATAACGATCATAAACGCACTAATAGCTATCTGAACAACTAAAAATGATACTTTTCAATCATTGGAGTAAGCGCAATCATTAATAAGTATAAAAAAAGCAGATCGAGAAATCGTCTCGATCTGCTTTACATTTTTTTTCATTTTGCATCGCGCCTTCCGTAGCTGGCAGCAAACTGTTTCATTTTTTTATAGGCCGCAGGATCAAGCTTTTTAAGGGGATGGAATTGCGGATGATTGGAATTCACCTCTAGAACCCATAACTGCTGCTTCTGATCATATGCAAAGTCGATGCCAAGCTCATGCATACCCGAACGTTTATTGCTTAATGTCCGCGATATTCGCAAGGCCACCTTGCTTAGTCTGCTGATCCGCTTATCCGTTGCTTCAATAGAAAGTCCTTGCCTTTTTCCAAGTTTTTTCATCGAATAGATTGCTCCGCCTTGGTAATAGTTCGTTACAATTTTATGGCGAGCCCCTACCTTTACCATAAAACCCGTACAAACCCACTTGCCTTCCGGCTTCCGCTGAACCATCGCTCGAATATCGTAGGGACACCCATTCACGCGATCTAATGAAATTCCTTTTTGAATAATGAGCCTACTCGATTTCATTTTCTTTATTTGCGAATAAGCCTCGGAAACGGAATTATATTTTTTTTGTATTTGCTTTTTCTTAACGATTGAAT